>JAHEAK010000828.1 GCA_024642805.1 Kofleriaceae bacterium
TCATTATTTTAATTACGCAGTCGGCGCTGCAACTTCGAAATTCATTGAGCTAGCTGGTCTCACTCCAGGGCAAGTTGCCCTGGATATGGGCTGTGGCAACGGTTTCGTGACACGCCAACTCGCGGAGCGTCTCGAAGCCGACAAGGGGCGCGTCATCGGTATCGATAGCTGCCCGGAAATGATCCAGGTTGCCCAACAGCAGCATGCAGGTGTTAACAACCTACAGTTTGCAGTGCACGATGCCAGCCATCCCTTCGAAGCCAACAGCTTCGACGCCATCGTCTGCAATCTGACGCTGCCCTTCCTGGCCGACCTCAAAACCACCCTGGCGTCTGCACTGAGCAGTCTCAAGCCTGGTGGGAAGATTTGCGTGATGACGGTCGGGGATCACGAGCACAACGAGTTCGTCTCGGTGCTTCGTGAGCACGGCGGCCCGCTCGTCGAACACGCGCTCCGGCTCGGCAACACGGATAACCTGAGCCACCTACTCGAAGAAGCAGGTTTTCAGCGGGTCATGACCAAGCGCATCCGAGCGCTGGCAACCATCAAAGACCCGCAAGCCTATTGGACCATGCTGCGCGGACTCTTTGGCATCGCCGAGTCGCCCATTCCCCCTGCTATTCAGCAGCGTCTGACGACGAACCCACGCATGGCTCTCTCCGTTGTGTTCGCGATGGGCTACAAGGCCGATCCCAATGCCAGCGAGAAGTTGGTGGTTCGCAGCGGCGAGGAACAAGTCGCCTTGGCCCGCAAGCGTGCTCGCGAGATCGGGCCGATGAGCATCAAACAGACCTTCAAGCGCGACAAGATCACCTATGTGGATCTTCGTCCGCCGGCCTCAAGGCTCACTAAGATCCGAGACTCGCACAACATCGAGCGCCAGCACCTCGAAGCGCGTATGCCCTCTGTGGTCAACGATCCCAACGAGCTCGTCATCGTCTACTGTCAGAATGGCAACCAGGGCGCACTGGCAAGCGAGCAGCTGCGCGCCATGGGCTACGTGAATGTCTGGAACCTCCAGGGCGGCATGACTGCCTGGGAATACGTTCGTCTCAAGGTCGACCCCGCTTAGCCGACTCGGCATAAGGAGTACTGAAGTGACTGAATTACCCGGCATAAGCATGGACTACCTGGAGTGGCAATCTGGCCTCCGTCCTGGCATCTCGGTCGAGTTGATCGAGATCGTCGGAGGAAAGATCGACCTCTCCGAACTTTACGTAAAACCAGGCACGGCTCTCGAACTCGACGAACTCGAGTTTCTCGAAGCGAAGATCGCCCTCTAGAGGACTCAAGATGCAAGAGAACTTCAGCATGACCGGGGAGAAGACCCGGTTGATCGGTGAGCTAATGGCTGCACTCAAGGCCGGCAGGCGGCCTCTGGGCATGTCGACCGCGATGAACAGCCCCATTCCTCTGGAAATCGCCTCGCGCTTTGGTTACCAGTGGAGCATCGTCGATCAAGAGCACACCCTGCTCGGCAGTGATCGAATGGTCGATCTGATTCGAGCATCTGAGTGGGCGCGCTGCGTGACCATCGTCAAGATCAACGCGCCCGATCCTGTCATGGTCCGAGACGCGCTCGACGCCGGTGCTTGCGGCATTCAAATGCCAGGCACCAACAACGTCAAGCTGCTCAAGGAAGCGCTCAATTCCATGAAGTACGAACTTCGCGGTGGCACTCGAGGCATCTGCCCCGTGCAGCGCAGCATGTTCTATCACACCAACAAATACAGCGGTCACTCCGACTGGGAAGAGGTCGAGATGAACTTCGCCGATCAGGCCATCCTCATGCCGACCGTCGAAACACCGGAAGGCATGCGCAACCTGGAAGAAATGCTCAAGATCGATGAGTGCCCTATCTGGCATATCGGTCCCATGGATCTCGCGTCCTCCCTGGGTCTGCGACACGAAGACCCTGCGATGGCTGACGTGCTGCTCCGAACGGTTCGACAACTGGCCGCCAAGATCCACAAGGCTGGCAAGTTCGTCTGTTATCCACTGATCCCTGCTCCAGTCGCTGCGCAGACCGGCAAGGGCGACGTTCTGGGCCAGATGATCAACGGGATTGGCGTCGACATGCCGTACACAGTGGACTCCTCGTGCATGGGCTACGGCATGGCGGCCATGGTGGCTTCGCGTGATGCATCGATCGCCGACCGTGAGCCTACTTCGTAAATACGGCCTCGCACATGCCGACACACGAGCCTAGAGGTCAAAGCAATTGATGTCGCATTTGGTGCCGATTGGAGACCAAGGCTGGTCTCTGTGGAAGTGGTTCTGGTTACGAGGAGCGGGTTTCGCCAGCTCCTACGCTCTCAACCTCGGCTCGTCAGAGCTCGAGAG
>JAHEAK010000191.1:0-1957 GCA_024642805.1 Kofleriaceae bacterium
ATGTTCTTGTGGCTTCGACCCTCGGGATGCGAGACCTCGACGGCGACCGGGCCTTCGGGTACTTCGGTGGGAATGCGCGAGACGATGCCGCCGTTCTTGGTCCTGGCCAAGTTCAGCGCGGGGCGACCGCCGATAGAGACCGTCGGCAGTTTGCCGAAGTCCTCGCCTTCGATGAGGACCAACTCACCAATGGCGAAGGTGCCGTCCGAGGCGGAAGTGGAGATGGCCCCGCTTGCGGGAAGAGCCGTGAGATCGCCCAAATCGGTGACCTTGGTGACCTCGGGGGCACCGGAGTTTTCAGCCACGTGCCGGGCGGTCACGACGTTGCGACCGTCGGAAGCACCGCAGCCGAGTAGGCCCACGACGAGCAGAGCAAGGAGGCATCTCATCGCGAGACTATAACCACAGGGGCTCTAGCCCAGCACGGCGATGGCATCGATTTCGACCCACACATCCAGTGGCAAGCGACTCACCTGAACCGTGGCTCGCGCTGGCGGATTCTCCGTGAAGACCTTGCCGTAGATCTCGTTGACCAGCGCGAAGTCATCCAGGTCTGCCAGGTAGATGGTCGTCTTGACGACGTCCTTGAAGCTTGCGCCGCCGGCTTCCAAGACGGCACGCAGGTTCTTGAGCACCTGATGGGTCTGCTCCTCAACGCCGCCGTCCACAAGGCTCTTGGTGGCGGGATCGAGAGCGACCTGGCCCGAGCAGAACAGAAGTCCTCCGGCCGCAATAGCCTGCGAATAGGGGCCGATCGCTGCTGGTGCTTTGTCTGTGCGCACTACCTTGGTTTGACTCATGGGCAGATGCTACCGCCCTTGCTAGGCTGTGCGCGTGAGCGATACGGAAAATCGCGATAGCTTTGCGACCGGTGGCAAGTGGCTGATCGCAGGCATCGTCTTGAGCTTTTGCGTGGGCATGGTCTTCTTTCTGACTCTGGCCAGGCAGCGCTCCGGCGATCCGATTCCGCCCGATGCAGGACCGAGCCTCTCCCGTGGCGACGCCGGTTGACAGCCACCTCGACCAAGTATAAAAAGCGCCCATTGCGAGCGTAGCTCAGCGGGAGAGCGCTGCCTTCACACGGCAGATGTCGCAGGTTCAATCCCTGCCGCTCGCACCACCTCTCCCCTTACGGGGCGAGGCGTGCATCATCCGGCTTTTCCCTGGCAAGCCAGGGAAAGAGCGGTTCAATCCCTGCCGCTCGCACCACCTCTCCCCTTACGGGGCGAGGCGTGCATCATCCGGCTTTTCCCTGGCAAGCCCCTCCGACCTATTTTAGGAGCTGATAGAGGTTGCTGCGCTCGTCCGTCCACACCGTGCCGCTCCAGTTCTCGGATGGCAAGGCGTGCTGGGCAGCGAGCAGAGCCGCATCCTCGATGAAGGCCCGGCCAGAGCTTAGCAAGAGCCATGCGGAACCGGAGGGCGCACCCGCGCTGGCTTCGACAAGCACATGCCTGCAGGTCTTGCCGCTCTCACGGCCAAGGGCACACACCAGGGGCGCCAGATCGAGAAAGCTATTGCTGACATTGACCGCCAACACACCATCGCCACGCAGATGCTGCCAATACAAAGCAAAGGCCTCGCGGGTCAAGAGATGCACGGGAATGGCATCGGAACTAAAGGCATCGACCACCAAGAGCTCGTAGTCCATACCGCCCGCCCTTGCCTCTTGCTGCAAAGCCAAGCGGGCATCGCCGAGCACCACCTCGGTCTGCGCTTTCGAGCTGCGAAGAAATCGGAAGTACTCGCGCGCCATCGAAATCACCATCGGATCGATCTCGTAGAAACGAATCAAATCGCCCGCGCGCCCGAAGGCAGCCAGGGTGCCAACCCCAAGGCCAATGACACCGACCCGTCGACTCTCCTTTGGCAGCAGATGGAAAGCCAGAGCCACACCGCTAGTTGGTGCGTAGTACAGGGTCGGTTCGAGGACTCGCTCCTCGGCCATGAATTCCTG
>JAHEAK010000191.1:1967-5318 GCA_024642805.1 Kofleriaceae bacterium
CAAGAGCGAACGCTTGCGCTCACTGCCAAGCCCGCTCTCCACCACCTGGAGGCGGCCATAGAAGCTGCGATCGGCGGCAATCGTGCCCGCCTCCTGGCGCAGAGGATAACTGCAGAGCAGAGCCAGCCCTGTGCACACCAGCAGCCACGCGCCCACAGCCATCCAGCGCCATACCGACTGGCCCCTTGTCGTCTCCCTTGTCGAGGTTTCAGGGAAAGGACTGGCGTGGCTTCGCTCTTGAAGTAGTGCGGCTCGGGCGCGACACAGCCCCAAGAGTGCGAGGCAGCCAAAGAGCGCAATGGGAAGCTCCCAGTAGCGAGAGAACACAAGGGGCGCCACAAAACTAATCAGCGCACTGCCTAGCACACCGCCGATCGACACATGCAAGTAGAAGGACGTGAGCTCGCTCTCCTGCGGCTTGAGCGCAGCCAGCTCGCCGTGGCAAACCATGCAGCCTGCGCTGATGCCAAGACAGGACACGGCCACAGCCAGAGGAATACCGAGAACCAGAGGCATCCCACTGAGGAAGAGCGTCGGCAGCACGCAGGCGCTAAAGAGTCCTCCCCAGAGACGACGGCGATACACACCGGGCTTGGCAAAGCACCAGACGTAGGTCCCCAAGTACAGGGCCAGCGGCAGCACCCATAGAAGCGGCAGCGGCAGGATGCTCACCGTCAGCTGATTTCCGACGCTAAGAAAAAGTAGCACCCCGCAGCACGAGAGCGCCAGCCACAGCAGCCTATCGACGCGGGTGGCCAAAGGCCCCTGCCACGGAGGCGCGGACTGAGGCGCGAGGAGCATCCCTCGCGAGTGCCACAGGCATGCCGAGCTGAGGGCCAGGAACGCTAGATAGAAGCCGCTCCAGGCCAGCTCCTGCTGGCCTAAGCCAAGCCAGGGCTCTATCAAGAAGGGATAGCAGAGCAGGCCAAGCAAAGAGCCGAGGTTGGAGATGGCGTAGAGGCGAAAGGCGGAGCGATGCGTGCGCGTCGACATCCAGCTTTGCAAGAGCGGTGCGGAGGAGGAGAGCAGGACGGCCGGCCCGGCCACACTCGTGGCCAAAAGCGCCAAGAGCCGCAAGGAAGGCGCTGCGGCGCTCTGGCTCAGTCCAAGCTGGGCTGGGGCTATCGGCAGCCACGCCAGGGATGCCAACAGGAGCGCCAGATGCACGCGCAACTGGTTGCGTCGGCCCAGCCAACGAACGCTGGCGTGTGCGTAGAGATAGCCGAGTACCAGCGTGCTCTGAAAGAAGACCAGGCACACGCCCCAGACGCCCGCGCCACCACCAAACCAGGGCAATACCAAACGCGCGATCATGGGCTGCACGCTGAACAAGAGGTAGGCGCTCGTGAAGAGAGTCGCCGCGTAGAGCACAGCCAGCACCTGGCCAGCCTATCCTCAAGCCAGCGCCTGTGGGAGAGTTCGCTCATGCGCTTTGTCATGCTATTTGTCGCGATCGCCGCATGCAGCCAGGCCCGGGATTCGGAGCCCAAGAAGAACGCTCCTGGTACCTCGTCATCGACCTCAAAGCCGGCCGATCGTGCGGGGGCCTCGAGGGAGGCTGCGCCTGCGCAAGGCACGTCCGCACACGACGCTGGCTCCCAAGCAGTAGCTACCGAGGCCGCTGCGCCCGAAGCGACTGGCGAAGAGCAGAGCTTCCTGGAAGGCATGCAGGCCCTGTGCAAGAGCATCGACGAAGTGCCAGCCAACCCCGATGCAATGGCTTACCAGCGGTCCATGGCGGCGTGGATCGGCGCCAATGTTCGCAATCAAGAGGTGCGCGAACTCTTCACCATCATTGGCGATATGCCACCCGCGCAGCGCCCAGGCATGCTCAGCGCGGCCGCCGCCAAGGCTGGCCTTCCCCACTGCCCCCTCGCCGAGCGCTAGCGCGAGTGCCAGGCTCGTTGATAGGCTCGCGGCATGAACACGCGCAGCCCGCACAAGCCTGAGACCAAGTCCGTGAAGAGCCCCACCCGCCATCGGCGTCTGGCCCTGCCCTTCGTGATGACAGCCGCCGCTGCGTGCACGCCAAAGCCAGCAGAAGAACCCACGGCCATTCCGGCGGAGGCCGACCAGGCCGAGGCCACGCCCGTGGTCATCAGCAATCCGCCAGCGCCGCGACCAGCCGAGACCGATCCGAAAACGGTTACGCCCGTGGCAGAGCCAAGCGAGACGGTGGCCCCGCAGGAAAAGCCAGCCATCATCATGCGCAATCCGCCGCCACCTGATTCACACAATGGCAGGCCTGACATGACGACCCACGCACCGACCATCGCACCGGCGACACCCGCCAAGACGGATCCACCGGCCGCCCTGCCCGATGCGCCCACCACAGGTGGCCAGGTGCAAGTGAACCCCGACGGCACCTGCTGGTGGCACGCGAGCGCTCCTGCTTGCCCGCCGCAAACAGCGTGCAATCCACCGGCTCCCAAGCAGGTCAAATGCGAAAGCGAGAAGGTTCGCAGACCACGCAAAAAGCAGCCCTAGTGGCGCACGCCGTGGAACCCAGAGTGGAACCCAGAGTGGAACCCAGAGTGGAACCCAGAGTGGAACCCAGAGTGGAACCCAGCGCGAAGCACATCGCGGACGAGTGGCTCAGGCGGGTGGAAGCCGAGTATCACAGCGCCGCTGCCACCCAGCACTACACCCTCTGGCTGATTCAGGCCGGAGCTTCTCCCGATCTGATACGCGATGGACTCCGCATCGTCGAAGATGAACTCGTGCACTCGGAGCTCAGCTATCAGGTCTACCTGGCTGCCGGTGGCACCGGCGTCCCCGTGCTCGACCGCAACGCCCTTGGCCTTACGCGCGAGTGCGCAGAGCTGGAAGATGATCTATTGCGCGTGTGCGTGAGCGTCTTCTGTCTCGGCGAAACCGTCGCGGTCCCGCTCTTTCAGCGCATGCGCAAGCACTGCACCGAGCAGTCAGCGCGCACGGCCCTCGATCGCATCTTGGTCGACGAAGTGCGCCATCGCGACTTTGGCTGGACGGTGCTCGAACACCTTCTCGAAAGTCAGCCCGAGCGTCAGCACCTCAAGAACCTGCAAGCGAACCTGCCCGCGCTTTTGCAGTCCTTGCTGGCCAGCTACGGTGCCGATCTGAGCGAGTCGACGGCGGGTGAGTTCGACCGTGCCTGGGGCCTGATCCCTGGTGCCGAATATCTGGACATTCTCGAGCGCTGCTTCCACCGCGACTACCGCCCCCGCTTTGCGCGCGTCGGCGTCGACATCGGAGATCGATTCTCTGCAAACGCAGGGCCGCTCCCGGGCTAAGTCCCGAATGATTCATAGCTTCCCTGGCTACGAATCTTCTAGGCCCGCCTGGGCGACATGGTAGCCTGCGCGCGCCATG
>JAHEAK010000191.1:5356-8549 GCA_024642805.1 Kofleriaceae bacterium
CCCCTACACGGCCACCTGAAGCCTTCGCGGCACCTCCCCAGCTGCCCACGGTCGGAGAGCAATTCGATAAGTACAGCCTCTTGGCCAAGCTTGCGACAGGTGGCATGGCCGAACTCTTCGTGGCCAGGCTCAGTGGAGCCGCGGGCTTTAGCAAGACGGTGGTCATCAAGCGCATCCTGCCACACGTCGCCCACGACCTGCACTTCACCCGCATGTTCCTCGACGAGGCCATCACATGCGCACAGATCAATCACCCAAACGTCTGCCAGGTCTTCGAGTTGTGCGAGGCGCAAAACAGCCTCTTTCTCGTGCTCGAGCACCTGGAGGGCGCCACCGTCGGCGACCTCATTCGCCGCTGCGTGGTGTCCAACCAGCAGGTCAACTTGCGACTCGCCGCAGGCATCGTTGTTCAGGCCTGCGACGGGCTTCATGCCGCTCACGAGCTGCGTGACGATCAGGGCGCCAGCATGGGATTGGTGCACCGAGACGTATCCCCTGGCAACCTGTTCGTCACCGTCGACGGCATCGTCAAGGTGCTCGACTTTGGCATCGCCAAGGCGGCCTGGATGTCGCGCAAGACCCGCACTGGCACCCTGCTGGGCAAGTGCGAGTACATGTCCCCAGAGCAAGCACGCGGCGGCATTCCTCTGGACCGTCGCTCAGACATCTTCTCACTAGGCATCACCGCCTGGGAGCTGGTTTGCGGCAAGCGTCTATTCCGCAAACAGAACGACTACGAGAGCCTCAAAGCCGTGCTCCGCGCTCCCATCGTGCGCCCAATGGACATGCGGGTCGGCGTCCCCGAGGCGCTCGATCAGGCCATCATGAAGGCCCTGGAGCGCGATCCTGACGATCGCTACGACAACGCCTACCAGTTTCGCCAGGCCATCTCCGATGCTCTCAGTGACATTGGCGGCCCCACGCCGATGTGCGACATCGCCCCGCTCATCCGCAGCTCCTTCGCTGAAGAGCTTGCCGCGCAGCGCCAGGTCTTGCGCGAAGCCAAGCGCCTGCGCCAGCACAAGACGCCAACCCCAGCTCTGCGCAGCTTGCCGGCGCTCAGCGAAGGACTGGCAGCCAACACGGGCGTAGTCACCGGCGCGCACGAGCGCCTTCCCTCCCTGGAGACGGGTAGCGACGAAGAGGTTTCCAAAGAGCTGACCTTTCGGGTCGTGCCCCGCGGCGCCACTTCGAACGAAGTCGATCTGAGCACACCACCGCTCGCCGATGACCTTCGCGATGCCGCCGACACCTTGGTGGAGCGGGCACGCAGGTCGGCAACACCCCTCGCGCAGCCTGGGGACGCCCGCATCGAACTTCTCACAAGCGCGCCCCTCGTGGGCATGAGCAGACCTGAAGACAAGGCTAGCCCGAGTCCAGTGCCAGTTGCACCGGCTCAGTCGGCTCAGGCCTCCGTCGCCGTCACGCACGCCACGGCACCAGGGCTCGCCATCGCCAAACTCGACGAACCCGCTCGAACCCTTCACGAGTTGCCAGTCCAGGCACCGCGCGCCCTGGTAGCTAGCGATATCGAGAGCGGCTCGTCGGCGGCAATCGCTCCGGCGCGCCTGTCGTGGATCCTGCTGCTGGCCATGGCCGCCCTGTGCGGAGCCCTGGTCACAAGCGCCACCCTCCTTTGGCTCAACAAAGGCACGAGCAAGAGTGCTGCCCTGGCGACGCCCCAGGAACCCGCACCGCGCGCCCTGCCATCCGCCGACGAGAATGCCATGGAGCGCGCCAAACTGATGGCAGCCAATCGCAGCCAGGCCGTGGTCACGCAGCTACCTGGTCGCGGTGCGAGCGAAGAGACGCCAGAGGCTGAGAGTCCGCCTGCCGAGATGGGTCGATTCACGATCCATTCCAGCATGCCCGCACAGGTCTATCTCTACCCTGACAAGCAGCTCATTGGCACCACCCCCATCGAGGACTTCGTGGTTCCTCCAGGCGAATACAAGCTCAAGCTGATGATTGGCCCCGACAAGGGCCAGCGAAAATACCTTCAGCTGAAAGTGGAAGCCGGCAAGACCAGCGTGCGCAGCTACCAGGGTTGGCGCGAGTAAGCGCTCTGGAGCTGCAGCGGGCGCGCCGGGCTGCCACGATAGGGGCACAGGTCGGCGGTCCGCTGTATCGCATGGCGCCCGAAGGGCTACGATAAACTCTTAGTCCTTGCCGTGAGCGGTAACGTCGTCGCCAGGGAACGCGCTAGCCTCCTCCAGCACGTCGAAGTCGCCGATCGGCTGTTCCGTGCCCACACGGGTATCTACATCGAAGGCAGACTCATCGTCGTCTGCCACCGGGGCGACGCTGGCGAGCACGGGAGGTCGTGAGGTTGCGCCGGCCCGCACTCGACTGGCGCGAGCGCTGAGGTTGGGCTTGCGTGCCACAGGCGCCTCGTTTGCGACCGGGGACAGCGCAGGACCTTCTTTGCCAAGCGCACGCGTCGCCGCCGTTGCCACTACCTTCCACAGAAGTGGCGCGGGCGCGTGCTCGACGATGCCCTCGACGCCGAGGGTATCGAGGACCAAGGTCGGCGTCATCTCCGTGGCCTTCAGCGCTGCCGTGATAAGGCGCGCCTTGAGCTCGACGGGCAAGTGGTGGGCAAGCACATCCATGGTCACCACCGCGATGAGGTCGTCTGGGCTCAACATGTCGAG
The DNA here is from genome assembly GCA_024642805.1 of Kofleriaceae bacterium. Classification (GTDB taxonomy): domain Bacteria; phylum Myxococcota_A; class Polyangia; order Haliangiales; family Haliangiaceae; genus NORP324. The sequence continues at coordinate 8,011 of JAHEAK010000191.1, forward strand.
CTCCAGACCACTGGCGATAACCGTGCCTAGAAAATCACGTGTAGCACTCATAGCCGACCCCTTAGCCACTCTTCTCGCTCTTGGTCAGGCCTTCGCGCTCGGCGGCGGCAGCTACGCACTCCCACAACACCTTGTGTGGAATGTGCTCGGCCAGCAGCTCGGGACTCAGGGTCTCGAGAATGCGCTCTGGCGTCATGGAGCCAGCAGCCAGGGACAGCTGCAGCACTCGACTCATCACCTCGGGTGGCAAGTGGTGCGCCATGACTTCTGGCGTCACGTGGCTCAATACCTGGCTCGGCACAAACATTTGCTGCTCGAGTCCGGCTTGAAGAATCGAGGAAAACCACCGCTGACGTGCTCCGTTTGACACCTGATCTCCTTGTGAAAGAAGGCTGAGATCACGACGGTATCACCGCCTGCCATTGGCGTCGAGGAGGCGTGCCCGCGCACTGCGCACAGTCCCACGCTCTGGCGAGCAAGAGCCGCAGGGCTTACATGTCGGCCGGCCCGAGCATGCCTGGGTAGCATGCCTGGGTAGC
>JAHEAK010000829.1 GCA_024642805.1 Kofleriaceae bacterium
GCCTACGCCAACGCGCGCCAAAAGCAGCGCGCCACCGACGCACTCGCCGAGCAGATCGATGCCCTTGCGGAGGGCGGCGTCGACCTTCTGTGCCTGGAGACCTTCCGCTCGATCGTCGAGCTGGAAGCCGCCATCAGCGAGTGCCGACGACGCGCCTCCAAGCTGCCCATCCTCGCTCACCTGACCTTCAACGACAATCTGCGTGCCGAGGGCGATCTGGAGCCCGTGGAAGCCGCCGAGCGCATGGTGGCGGCGGGCGCACACATCATTGGCGTGAACTGCGGAGGTGGCCCCGACGCGCTGTACAAGATTGCCACGCAGATGGTCGGCCGCGGAGCGCCTGTCGCCGTGCAGCCCAACGCCGGTCAGCCTGCGCAGATCGACGGTCGCACCATCTACGTCGCCAATCCCGAGCACTTCGGTGTCTACGCCCGGCGACTGCTCAAGTCGGGCGTCCAGCTCATCGGTGGTTGCTGCGGCACGACCCCCGAGCACATCAAAGCCATGGCGGGTGCCGTGCGCATGATGGGCGGGCGCTCGCAGCGACCAGAGACCAAGGCCGCCAAGCCGCGCATCACCAGCGGACAGCGCCCGCACCAGTCGCTCGCCGAGTTGCCAACGCCTAGCGTCCTGGCCCAGCGCCTGCTCGATAAACGCTTCGCTGTGTCGGTCGAGCTCAACCCGCCCACGGGTCTAGATGAGAGCGCCATTGTCGAGAAACTTCAGCTTCTACAAGCCCATGGCGTCAACACCATCAACGTGGCCGACGGGCCCAGAGCCAGCGCGCGCATGGCCAATCTGGCCTTTTGCAGCAAGATGCAAAACCAGACCGGCGTCGAAGCCATCCTGCACGTCTGCTGCCGCGATCGCAACTACCTCGGCCTGGTCGCCCACCTCCTTGGTGCCCATGCCCTCGGCATTCGCAACCTGGTCATCATCACTGGCGATCCACCAAAGATGGGCGACTACCCCTTCGCGACGCCCGTCTACGATGTCGACTCCATCGAGCTCTTGTCGGTCGCCGCCGGGCTCAACGCAGGCATCGATCCAGCCGGCAAGGAGCTGGGCGGGAAGACCTCCTTTCTGCTAGCAACTGGCGCTGAGCCGGCCGCCAAAGACTACGAGCGCGAGCTGCGCCGTCTCGAGCAGAAGCGAAATGCCGGCGCGCAGCTGGTCATGACTCAGCCCGTGTACTCCCCGGAGACACTAGAGAAGTTCTTAGACGACGTGGCGCCGCTTGGCCTGCCCGTCATGGTCGGTCTCCTGCCGCTGGCCTCCCACCGCAATGCTGAGTTCCTGCACAACGAGGTCCCTGGCATGCAGATACCCGCCGAGTACCGCGAGCGCATGGCCAAAGCGGGCGCCGGGCCCGAGGCTCGCAAGGTCGGCGTGCAGATCGCCCAGGAGGCACTGCGAGCGGTCGCGCATCGCGTCGCCGGCGTTTACATCATGCCGCCATTCAATCGCGCAGAGTCCGCCCTGGAGATTCTCGAGTGCGTGCCCGAGCACTGGCCAGGCAAGGCTGAGGCCTAGGAGCGCGTGTCCCTAACCCTCGAAGAGGCGCGCGCGCTCCACGACGAGGTTCCGGTGATCGACCTGCACGCCGACACGCCCATGCTCGTCGACGTGCTCGGCTACGACGCCAACCAGCGCCATCGGCGGCGCGTGCCCCGCATAGCCAACCTGTGCGGCCATGTCGACCTGCCACGCATGCGCGAGGGTGGTGTCGCCGCCCAGATCTTTGGCATGTGGACCGTGCCCTATCCGGAATTTCTGTGCCCCCTCAGCATTCATCGCCAGCTCGACAGCATCGACCGAAGCGTCGAAGCCTCGAAGGGTGGCATGCGTCGCTGTTATACGGGTGCTGACATTCGCATGGCCCAGAGCCAGGGTGTTGTCGCCGCTCTTGCCGGCATCGAGGGCGGCCAGGCCCTGTGCGCCGATCCAGGGCGAATCTACGAGTTCGCTGCTCGCGGGGTCCGCTACATCGGCCTCTTGCATTTCTCCGCCAACGCCTTAGGCAAGCCGGCCTATGGGCGCGGCTCCGACGAGCACCATGGGCTCACCAAAGTCGGCCGCGATGTCATTGCAGAGATGAACCGATTGGGTGTCATCGTCGATTTGGCGCATATCAATCGCAAGGGCTTCTTCGAGGCCATTGCCCTCAGCAAGGCCCCGGTCATGGTCTCACATACCGGCGTAAGCGGCGCCCATCGGCATTGGCGCAACATCGATGACGAACAAATCCGGGCCGTGGCCAGCACGGGCGGCTGCATCGGGCTCATCTTCGCAAGGCGCTTTCTGGGCGGAGACAGCATCGAAAGCGCCTTGCGAAGATGAG
>JAHEAK010000830.1 GCA_024642805.1 Kofleriaceae bacterium
TGCCTGTGGCGAGCAAGTCGACTTCGATGTGACCACCAAGCTAGAAAGTGGCACCTGGTCAGCCTCCTCGAGCGTGACGGCCGGCATCAGCTCCACGACCTGGAGCTCGAACATCGCCACCGACGAGCCCTGGACGGCCGACGACGGCTCCGACGCCACCCAGGGCGCGTGGGAGTACGGGGTTCCCGAGCAGACCATCTTCGCCGGCCGCGTCCTGCAACCTGCTGGTTCGGGCGATGGCCCCAACTTGCCTGTGTGGATGACCGGGCTCAACGGCAAGTGGGATGAGAGTGCCCTCGTTGGCAGCTCGAGTCTGGTCACCTCCGACATCGATGTGAGCGGCTGGCACACGGTCTATGGCCTGCAATACCGGCTCTGGCACCAAGCCCTCGATCGCAGCAACGGCGGTCTCGACCCATCGAGCGACGCGCATCTCACCGTCGAGCTGTCCAAGGACAATGGCAAGACCTGGCGCGAGATCGATGCCGTGATCGGGGAGAGCTATCGCTGGGACGTGCGCGAAGTGTCCTTCCCACCCATCGAGGTCGGCAGCAGCGTCAAACTTCGCTTCACCGTGCGCAATGATGGCAGCGTCGACGACCGACTCATCGAAGTCGGCATCGATAGCATCACCCTGGAGGGTGGCGAACTGCTGTGCACGCCGCCGGCCGGCTGCGGATGCTCGACGACGCGCAGCGACCAGCTGGCGGGGCTGTTCTGGCTCGTGCCCATGTTCCTCTGGCTGCGCCGTGCTCGCCGTCAAGCAGGCGCGCAGGCCTGAGGACATCGCCAGCCCCGCGCTAGGCTCTCGGGGCGACCGGCGTCGGTCGTCCAAGCACTTGCCTCACGCGCTCTAAGAGTTCTTCTTCCCCAAAGGGTTTCTGCAAAGTCTCCGTGCCGTGCTTGAGATGACCGGCCTCGGCGAGCATCGCTGGCGAGTGAGCGGACATGAAGATGACTTTTGCTTCGGGGTGAATCTCACGCACCGCCTTTGCCACCTTCGCCCCGGTCATCCCTGGCAAGACCATGTCGCTGATGAGCAGTGGGATGGGCCCGCGGTGTTCGCGTGCCACCTGCACGGCCTGCAGACCGTCGCTGGCCTCGATGACCTTGTAGCCCCATGCGCCCAGGTACTCACGCACCGCCAGCTGTACCAGACGATCATCCTCGACGACCAGCACCGTCTCGTTGCCACGCCGACCTTGCACCTCGCTGATGGCGATCGAAGGCTGGGTATCCTCGGCGCTCTGCGGCAAGTAGACCGTGAAACTCGTGCCCTTGCCCGGCTCACTGTCGACCTCGATGTGGCCACCCTGCTGCCCGACGATGCCATAGACCGTGTACAGCCCCAGACCCGTGCCCTTGCCCATCGTTTTGGTGGTGAAGAAAGGCTCAAAGATTCTCTCCGCGGTGGCGGCGTCCATGCCCGTGCCGTCATCGCTCACTCGCAGGGTGAGGTAGGTCCCAGGGACCAACTCCAGCAGTCGTGCTTGTTCGAGCCCGAGCTCGACAGAGCGAGTCTGGATGTGCACGGTGCCGGTCTCTGGAATGGCATCGCGAGCGTTGACCACCAGATTGAGCAGGATCTGCTTGAACTGGCCCGGCGCGACCCGAATCCTTCGATGCCCAGCCTTCAGATCGAGGCGCAAACTGATATCGGCTCCTGCCAGTCGTCTCAGCATCGACTCGGTATCAGCTACCAGCGCATCGAGCGGCGTATCGGCCACCTCGCTCTTGGTCTGTCGACTGAGATCGAGGAGCTGACGGGAAATGCTAACGCCGCTTGCCGCCGCCGATCGGATCTCATCGAGGAAGATGCGCACGGGACTGTCCTCGTCGAGCCGCTTGAGAGCGACGTTGCAGCAGCCGCCAATCCCCATCAGTAGATTATTGAAGTCGTGAGAGATGCCGCTTGCGAGCAGCCCGACGGCTTCCATCTTCTGGGACTGACGCAGCGCGCGTTCGAGTCGCTTGCGCTCGGTGATATCGGAGATGACAGTGTAGAAGCCACCGCCGTTCTTGCCGCTGGCCTGGTCTGGCACCATGTGCACGGTGGCGTCTCGCACCACTCCCTCGCGATCGCTAAACTGCATCTCGAAGACCGAGGAGCGCCCGTTGAGTGCGTCTTCGATGTGTGGCAGGCAACCCAGATAGCTCTGCTCACCAATGAGCTCACTGATGTGAGTACCGACCAGTTCCGCCCCCGCAACCCCAAAGAAGCCCTCGTAGGCGGCGTTGTTGAACACATAGCGACACTCGCTGTCGAGATGAGCGATGAGCACGGGCACCGAATCGGTAATGACCCGCAGCTCGCTCTCACTACTGCTGCGCGCCTCCTC
>JAHEAK010000192.1 GCA_024642805.1 Kofleriaceae bacterium
CGAGATCGATTTGTTGGTTGAAGGCGCCAACGGTGACCACACCTCCCTTGGCGTCGACGGCGACCACCTTGCCCATATCGAGGTTGTTGTCGCCAAAGCTCTTGGCCCACAGGACCTTGCCGTCAGCGCCGAGCTTGAGCAAGAAGATGTCCTCTTTGCCCTTGGACTTGAGCGTGGTGCCATCAAAGGCAACCTCGTACCAGAACCAACCAGTGACGTAGCTATTGCCAAAGGCGTCGGTGGCGATGCTGTTGCCCCAATCTTTGTCTTTGCCGCCAAAATGCCGGGTCCAGATGTGCTGACCTTCCGGGTTGAATTTGGCGACGTACATGTCAGAGCGCCCCGCACTCTTCATGTCCTCGCCACCAAAGTTCACCGTGTCTTCGAAGGAGCCGGTGAACAAGATGTTGTCGGCAGGATCGACAGCGACTGAAATCGCGATGTCGTCAAAGTTGTTTCCGAGCGACTTGGACCAAAGGTGGTTGCCTTCCGGGTCGAACTTGGCCAGGGCGATGTCGCGATTGCCATTGGTGGTGACCGCTCCGCCGCCGAAATCGACCTGCAGGGAAATCTCGGCGATCATCACGATGTTGCCCTGGCTGTCGAAGGCCAGGTCGCGACCGTAGTCCTGCCCGAGTGCGCCAAAGCTCTTGGTCCAGAGGAAGTCGCCGCTTGGCGAGAGCTTGGTGAGGAAGATGTCGGCATCGCCCTCGGCGGTGAACTTGGTGTCGCCAAAGGGCACCGTTGCGCGATACACGCCGGTCACGTATGAATTGCCGGCCTTGTCGATAGCGACGGCGTGCGCTGCGTCGATGTCGTTGGCGCCGATGCGCTTGGCCCAAATCCTGTGGCCGTCTTCGCCGAACTTGGCAATGAAGATGTCGTCGGCGCCGGCAGCCTTGAGCGAGCCATCTCCAACCGCGAATTCTCCGGAGAAGGAACCCACGACGACGGTGCTGTTGTCAGGGCCGACGGCGAGTGCCTCGGCGCTGTCTTCGCTGTTTCCGCCGAGCGCGACCGACCAGGCGACACTGCCGTCGCTCGACTTGATCTTGGCGACGTAGGCGCTGGCGTCCTTGCTCTCATTGGCGGTGCCAAAGATGCCCTTGCCCTTGAAGTAGCCGCACATCAGATAGTCGCCCTTGCTATCGATGGCCAGTCCGCGAGCGGCATCGGTATCGGTGCTGCCGTAGGTCTTGGCCAGCCGCAAGGTGCCCTGGTGCTCGCCCTGGTCGGCGGGCAGGGGAACTCGCTCGACGGGGGCAACGGGGGCAACGGGGGCCACGACCTTGGCACTCTCGACTTTGCCTTTGGAATCAGACGCTTCAGCCGAGCTTGCCGAGCCGGAGCGGGTTTCGGATGGCGCTGGATCCTTGCCTTTGCCGCAGCTGGCGGCGCTTAGGGCAAGGAGACAGGCGAGAAAGCTCGGAAGGCGGATCATGGTCCGAGAACATTGTCACACCCTCCGCGTTGGTGCAAAGAGGCCGAGCCAGATGCCTACCACCCCCTTGTGGCGGCGGGCCCGGCATTGGATCTGGCATCGGATCTGGCATCAGGCGGCAGCGCCTGGAAGAGCCCTTCGCATTTGGCCCATGGCCTTTCGAGTGTGGTAAAGACCTTGGTCCATGCTGCCTGATAGCGCCTCCGAGGCAAATGGTGGCCGCCCGCAGGTGGCGAGCCATGATGGGCTTACCAAGTTTTGGACTGACATCCAGACGGTACCCAACATGCTCTCGCTCTCGCGCATTGCCGCGATCTTGGTGACGGCCTGGCTCTACCTCGCCGGCTATCGGGTCCCAGGACTCTTGCTTGGCATCGCGGCCGGGCTCACCGACATCTTCGACGGTTGGCTGGCTCGCAAGCTCAACCAGTCCACCGAGCTTGGCGCGATTTTGGATCGCCTCAGCGACCTCATCATGGAGACCGTGGCGCTCACCTGCTGCCTCTATTACGCCCTCTTGCCGCCGATCTTTCTCGTGCTCTACCTGTGCCGCGAGTGGATGGTGGTCTCGGCCCGCCTCTACGTTGCCGAGCGCAATCGCAGCATTCCCAGTTCCTTTTGGGGCAAGCGCAAGACCAACCTCGTGATGGCTTCCTTCATCGGCCTCTTCGCCGCCCATTCCGGGCTCATCAGTGGCGACGGCAACGAGATCGTCTACAAGATCGGCTACTCGATGATGATAGGCGGCCTGGTGGCCTCGTACTTGAGTGGCGCGATCTACATGCGCAGCTTCGCGCAGATCTACTCCGAGTCCGAGTCCAAGCGCTAGTTGCAGTCAGCGCGTAGACGTATGTAACAGGCCTACTAGCGCGCGCACTCGTTAGAGCACGCCGCTAGCTGTGGTGGGTTACTTGACGGGCGAGGCTTTCAGCGCAGCCTTGCCGTCTTTCTCGTACACCTGAAACTTTACGCTCTGGCAGCCGTGCTTGGCGATGAGAGCTTCCTGGTTCTTTTGCAGCTTCTTGGCAAAGCGCTCGAAACTCAGGCTCTCGATCGGCTCGCCACACTTCTTCTTGAGGGCAATAAACTGCTCGTAGACCTCTTGGAAGTAGGTGGCGCCATTGGCTCCGTCGGTGGCGATGGTCTGCAGCTCGTGCTCACTATCAGCGCGACCTTCAAAGAGTCGGGTTGCTTCACCGACGTCATCGTCCTCACCAAGGATGTCGGCATCGATGCCGGAGAGGCCAGGCACGGACACGGGATCCGGAACGATCTGGCTGTCGGTGGGACGCTTGAGTGGGGCGTTGTCACCTTGCAGGCGCTTGGTCGGAATGGGTGGTGGCGTGCGCTCTTCGGCTGGCTTGCGTGGCGCGTTGCCGCGTAGCTCGGCGAAGGTATCTGCGGGCGCGGGCGTGATGATTGGTGCAGCCAAGCCAGGGGTCGCCGCCGGAGGTGGCGTGAGTCCCAGATCGGTGGATGAAGGCGCCGACCCGAACTTGAACTCCGAGGGTGGTGGCGCGCTGAAGGCACTCAGATCGCCGCCCGGGCCAATTGGGGGCAGGGCACTGGCTGCGGCATCGGTACCACCAGCCTCGGGCATGGGCCCGAGCAACTGATCGAGATCCTTTTTCGCCGCCTTGGCGTCACGCTGCATCTTGTCGATGGCGATGTTGACCGAGCGCGCAATGGAGCCGTACTTGGAGCGGTGAAGCTCTTCATTGAAGCGCTCCTTGTCGCCCTGGGCGAGTGCGACGGCGTCTTTGCCGAGGCGTTTGAGCGGACCGTCCACCTCGCGCATCATGAAGAGGAAGCCGATGACCATGAGCGCAATGAAGAGCCCGCCAACCATGAGCCAGGGAAAGCGATCGAAGCCGAGGTCATCCTTCTTCACTTGCTTGAGGGTGCCCATGAAAGTGAGTGGGCGCGCCTGCTGGATGTAGACGCTGTAGAAGGCACCTTGTTGACCTGCCTCGCCTGGCAGTCGAGCGCTGACCACGGCGTAGTCCTCCTGGCCGGCGGTGACGTGCAAGATCTTGCCGACGGCACAGTCCTGCCCGGCTTCGAGCGATGCCAGCTCCTGAGAGCCTGCGACCACGTCTTTGTGAATCTGGATGGGCTTATTGGAGGCCACGTTGTCGCTGCCGACATAGAAGTTGACGTTGGCGCCAATGTTCTCGCTCAACGAACCGGCAAATTCTTGATCGACGGTTTGGCCGATCACGACGGCTCCGGCCCAATCGAGCTCGCGGGTCAAGACCGGTGCGGCGGCGACGCGATACAGGCCATCCGCCATCATCCACAGGTCGTCGCGCACGTAGCCATCGAGGGCGTCTTGCACCAGCTCGTAGCCACGCATCGAGTCGCCGTAGGTCGGGTCTTCGGGGTTGGAGCGCGCGACCACGCGACCGCGCAGATCGAGCAACCAGATGAAGCTCGGCTTGGTGCCGCTGACGCTCGCTACCAGTTTGGCCAGCTCCTTGCGGCCGGTCGCGTTGGCTTCGCCGGAGACGATATCGCCCTTGGAGGCCTCGACCAGCGTGTTGGAGAGCTTGAGCTCGCGTACCGCCTGGGCGAATTCCGAGGTCAGCTGAATGCGGGCGCGCGCGTTATCAGTGAGCAGGATCTGCGTGACCAGACAGGCCGTGCGCACACTCTTGCTCTCTTGAATGGCGGCGGCGCGCTCAGCAGGGCGCGGCATAACCAGAGCGATGGTGATCGCAACGGCTGCGACAACCGTTACAAGGAAGAACCAGATTTTGGACAAGAACATGTCTAGCCTTGCACCAGGGCCCTAGTGGGCGCTGGCCTCCGTCGTGAGTTTGGCAGGAAGGGCGATCCGAAATTTGGCCGCTTTGCGCGAAGAGACGCTGATCTTCGTCTCGGGGAGGTTGGTTACCCAGGCGTCGCGATACCAGACTTTGACGGTCCACTCGCCAGAGGGAATGCCCTCGAGCTTGACGCTGCCATCGAAGTCGGGAATGGCGAAGTAGGCATTCTCGAAGGCAACGATATAGGCGATAAAGTGCACGGAGTCCTGGTCGCGAATGTCGATGGCCTTGTGCAGCTCGGTGATGGCTTGTGTGGCGCGCACACCCTTGCGGTTGATGGGATCGTTTGGAACGACATCGGGAAGGGTCTTGGAGTACAGACGCGGTGAGCGAGTGCCCAGGTTCTTGATCTCGACTTTTCCGCCGACGATGACCGGCAACATCTGGTTCGGAAAGTTCTCGCCGATGATGTTGTAGCGAGCGGGTTGTGGCTTCTTGTCATTGTCATCGACGGGACCGCCTTCGAGGACGACGACCATCTCGAAACGCGGGTCGAGGCCATTGGGAGGCCGCAGTGGATTTTTGGCGCGGGGCACGAAGGCTTCACCGCGCTTCGGTGCCGCTTTGCGCGACTGCACCGGAGGCAACTCGAGAACGCCTTCGACAGTGCCGCCGTTCTCGGCCGCGAAGGCCACAGGAGCCAAGGTAGCCGTTGGCGCCACGATAAGTATGAGTGCCAGTGCCAGAGCGCTGGTGAACAGTCGACGAATCAATGAAATCCCCTTCGCCGCCCCGAGGAAGCGGCCTAACCTACTGAAAGTTAGGTAATTTTCACCGGCTACTCTGGCGGAGTCAACGTTTCCGCACAACTACTTGGCGCAACTCGCCGGTGCCGGCGCCGATACAGCGCCCGATGCATGCCTCCACGCGGATTGCCCTGGGCCTCATTGCGGGTATCTGGGCTCTAAGCGGGATTCACCCTTTCTTGGCTTGGCCCACTGCCACCGGCATGTGCGTGTCTCTCTTGGTGTTGCTGGGCGCGCATCGCCACCGTGGACCGCACCGCCTCACCGCGCTGGCCCTCCTGCTCGGGGCCAGTGCACTGAGCCTGCGGCTGGACTTGCAACAGCTCGCCGAGCGCCGGAACCAATCGCAGCTGGACGATCGCGTCGAAGAGAGCGTGCGTGGTTGGGTGCGTGGCCCGGTGTTTCGCGACCCGGATCGTCAGCAGTTCGTGTTGCAGACCGAGGCGGCGGCGCTGTGGCAGACCGTCTACACCGAAGAAGGGCAAACGCCACCCGCGATCATGCCGGGCCAGGAGCTGCAACTCTCCGCTCGCTTGTACCGACCGATCGGCCTGCGCGCTCCGGGAGCCAGCGACCGGCGTTTGCAGGTGATGTCTCGAGGTGCGGACTTGCTCGCCAGTGGCTCCTCACTTGGGCTTGCGACCGTCGATCAGCGTTTCACTCCATGGCGGTGGGCGCAGCAGGCGCATGACTGGGCCCTTGCGCGCATTGCCGAGTCATCGGGTGGACAGGAGGCGCGCGCGCTGGTGGCTGCGCTCTCGACGGGCGAGCGCAGCGGAATGAGCGAAGAGGCGGCCAAAGGACTGCGTGTCCTGGGGGTGGCTCATTTGTTGGCGGTCAGCGGCATGCACCTCGCCGCTGTCGTCGGTTTGGTGTTTTTCTTAGTTCTGCGCTTGTGGGCCTGGCTGCCCTGGCGTCAACGACTGGAACCGCAAGCGGTGGCTGCCGGCTGCGCCTTGCTGGCGGCTTGTGCATTTGCGGCCCTGACTGGCGCCCGCCCTTCGACCTGCCGGGCGCTCTTGGTGGCGAGCTTTCTGCTCACCGGTCTCCTCTTCGATCTGCGGATTCGCTTGCGCCATGCTCTGGCCTGGTCCGCCTCGATCCTCTTGCTCTGGCGCCCAACCCTCTTGTGGGATCCGGGCTTTCAAATGAGTTTCGCGGCCGCGCTGGCCCTTGCTCTGGCTTTTCAACCCAGCGAGCACGAGCCCCTGCGTCTGGGAGCCGCTGGCCCTTGGCGGCGGCTCTGGCGCGCTGTGCATGCTCTGGTCAAAGCCTCGTTTTGGGCGACCCTGGCCACCGCCCCCATCGCGCTGCATCACTTTGGCGAGATGTCCTGGCTAGGTCTGCTCAGCAATTTGCTCGCAGTACCCCTTACCACCTTCGTGCTCTTGCCCTCGGCGCTCGCCGGTCTCTTCGCGGAGGCGCTGGTCTCGGGCGGAGGCGCAGTCTTTTTGTGGATTGCCATTCGCATCGCGACATGGATGCTCGAGCTCAGCGAGTGGGTCTACGGCTGGCACGGCACCGTCATGAGCCTGCCCCTTAGCGGGCTGGAACTGTCGTGTTGGGCACTAATTTGCGGGTTTCTCTTACCATGGGCGCAGCGCGTGCGGCGCAGGCGGCGGGTGGTCGTGCTGATCTTAAGTGCGTGCATCCTCTTGCTCTCGCGTGGCGAACTGCTGCCCTGGCAAGGACGCGCGAGCGCCGAGCTACGGGTCAGCTTCGTCGAAGTGGGGCAGGGCGATGCCACGGTCATCGAGACGCCCGATGGTCAGGTCTGGCTCATCGACGGCGGCGGCTTGCCCTTCGTGTCCCATGGATCTCCCGGCAAGGCGCAATACCTGGCCGAGTCGCCCGCTCGCCGCTCGCTCTTGCCCTTCCTGCGCGAGCGCCGCATCGACGCCATCGATCTGGTCATCGTCTCGCACCCTCATCCCGATCACTACGTCGGTCTACAGGCGGTCGCCAGGCTCATGCCCATTCGAGAGCTGTGGAGCGTCCACGACACAAGGCCTGGTCCAGGGCCTGGTTTAACGCCTGGGCTAAGCTCTGGGCCCTACCAGGTTTGGCTCGACGAGCTACAACGAGGTGGCACCAGGGTACATGCGCCGCGACTCGGGCTGTCCAGGCAAGGAGGCGGCGTCTCGTTGCGGGTCTTGTGGCCGCGCTTCCACGACGAGGAGGGCGCACGCGCCGCCTCCGATCCGATCTTGAGCGTCAACGACAACTCGATCGTCGTGCGCATCGATTTCGCGGGGCGTCGACTGCTCTTTGCTGGCGATATCGAAGCGGAGGCTGAGGAGTTGCTGGTCGTTAGCGATCCCGAAGCGCTGCGCGCGGATGTCGTCAAGGTTCCGCACCATGGTTCTAAGACTTCTTCTAGTGCGCCATTTGTTCGCGCGACCCATGCGCGCGTCGCCGTGATCTCCTGCGGACGAGCCAACCGCTTCGGCTTTCCCAACGCCGATGTGGAAGCGCGTTGGCGGCATGAGACCGAGGCCTTCTTTCGCACTGATCAGGTCGGTACCCTGGAGCTGCGCATTTCGGCCTCTGGACGTATGCACCTGCGCAGCGCCGCGCCCTTCTAGAACCGTGCAATGCCACGCGCATCGGCCTGGCCCCAGCCTGCTCACAGCAGACAGACGAAGCGGCCCGCGGCAAGCGACGACACGGACCAGCCATCGAGCGCTGCCTTCGAGCGCCGGGGAGTTGCTCTCGATGCATTTCTTTCGTATCACAGCGGTGGATGTTTGGCCGCCTTCTACGCTTCTGCGTTCCCAGTGCGCTAGGAGTCTGCCTTGCGGCGCTCGTTGCCAGTCTGGCCGAGACCATTCCACACAGCTACTCGATCGCGGAGGCCTTGGCCGGCTCCGGCTTTCTCTTGCTCTTCGCCGTACCGCTCGGCCTCGCACTGAGCATTTCGGCGCGCGCTCTGGTCATCGCATGGAAGCTGGAATCCTTGCTCGAGCCCATGCGCGACAGCAGAGGAGCCACCCCTAGACTGGCGGCCTGGTTCCTCTATCTCTTGGTGGCGCTCTTGCTCCTCTCGGTGGGAAGCTTTCAGGGCGTGCGTCTGCTCTTCGCGATGACCCGCATCAACACGCTCGTCGCTCTCGGTACCCCCGCCGTCGTCGTGCTGGTCTCGCTGCTCATCGCCTCGGTGTCCAGGCCCATGGTCGACCTCTTCGAGCGCCCGCTGCACGCTTTCGAGGCCCGGCGTGCGGGCCGGGGCCAGGGCGCGCTTCTCACGCCCGGCAAGCTGCTACTGGTGATAATCCTCGGCGGCGCATCGACGGTGGTGTTTGCCTGGTTTGCCTTCATTCGGCCGAACACGGGCCATGTAGATGTCTCCTTCGTGTTCTACCTGGCCTTGTTCACGATGGGCGTGGTGGCGCTGCCGCTTGCCTACCAGCGACTGTCGGGCACTAGGCGCGTGCGCCTTGGCGTTGGCCTGGCAATTGGTGCGGCCGCACTCAGCTGTGTGCTGATCTCGCAGTGGACGCGCTATCAGCGCCCCTATCGCAT
>JAHEAK010000831.1 GCA_024642805.1 Kofleriaceae bacterium
ATCACTCGAGGTGGTAAAGCTGCGCACTCGCTCCACGGGCACTGGCGTATTCTTCTCGACGATGGCTTCGGCATAGCCGCCGACGACACCGATGCCAAGCGCCCTGGGACAGACATCGAGCAAGAGCGCGTAGAAGCGACCCGGATCGATGCCGCCACTGGTCAGCGCCGCCGCCTGGATGGCAGCGCCATACGCGACGGTCTCGTCGGGATTGATGCGTGTCTGCGGCTCGCGCCCAAAGTAGTGCTCGATCGCTTGTCGCACCAAGGGAGTTCGAGTCGAGCCGCCAACCAGGATGAGCTCGCCGAGCAGCTGTGGACTGACGCCAGAGGCGTGCAGCACCTCGTTACAGGCCTGCACGCTGCGCTCGACGTAGGGCATGATGAGACTCTCGAACTCACCGCGCTGCACCTCGAAATCGAGGGCGAGGGCCTTGCCGCCCTGGCCTACCGCCAGATCGTGAATGGTACCGGCGACGGACTCGTCTTCGGAGAGTCGGCATTTGATCTGCTCGCAAGCGGCACGCAGGCGTGACCAACCCGGTGGGTTCTCGCGAAGGTCGACGCGGTGATTGCGCATGAAGTCACCGGCCAGCTTGTCGAGCAGCACCTTGTCGAAGTCGTCTCCACCGAGGAAGGAGTCGCCACCTGTGGCCAGGACCTCGAAGATCTTGTCGCGAATTTGTAGCACCGTGACATCGAAGGTGCCGCCACCGAGATCGTAGATGGCGAGGGTGGCGTTCATGGCGCGCCCAAATCCATACGCGAGAGCCGCGGCGGTCGGCTCATTGAGAATTCGCAAGACTTGCAGCCCTGCGAGCTCTCCGGCGTACTTGGTCGCCTGTCGTTGCGCGTCGGTAAAGTTCGCAGGCACGGTGATGACCGCTTTGGACACCGGTACACCCAGATGTCGCTCGGCACAGCGACGAAGATGCTTGAGCACGATCGCGGAGATCTCGGGAATCGTATAGCGCTTGTCTCGGATGACGATGAGCGGCTGTTGGTTCGGCCCCTCCTCACATCGATAGGGCACCGTGCTCATAGCCAGGCGCACGGTCGGTAGCTTCATGCTCTGGCCGATGAGTCGCTTGGCCGAGAAGATCGTGTTCTGCGGATCGACGTGCCGACGAGCGCGCGCCGCATGACCGACCAGGACTTCGCCGTTGGGAACAAAGGCCACGACCGAGGGGTGCAGGCGATTGCCCTGTGAGTCGGGAATCACCTCGACCTTGTTGCCGCGCAAGGTGGCAACCACCGAGTTGGTTGTACCCAAGTCGATCCCGATAACCGGTTCCCCTGCAGACGCCACCATGGGTTCGACAAGGATATCAACGCGACCCGCAGGCGAGCCGGTGAAGACCGCAATTACTTGCGATTTTTTCGACGCTGCCGACTCGAGGAGCCCTTGTCCTCGCCGGTCTTTCCATCCGGAGCCACAGCGCCGCCCTCTTCGAGGGGCTCGAGGGAAACCGCGCGCTCGAGGGCGGGCCGCATGGGGCCCTGTTCGCCGCTCAGATACCAATCCGCGACTTTGACGGCCGCGAAGGCTGGGCGACGATCATCCTTTAGGATCTTGAATTCATAATCCTTTCCACCTTCGATGCCGGTGAGGACGACATTGGGGGTGGTGCCGATCCACAGCCAGACCTCGGCGCCTTCGGGCGAGGACTCGACCTTGACCACGCCCTGCCCGGCGCCACCAGGGGTGAGCGGGGGATCGGCGGGTGGGGGAAAGGCTGGCAATGTGGTTGGCTCTTCGCCGCTCGCTTGCAGCGAGAGCGAGACCACCGCCTTGCGCGAGTTCTCTTCACCGGTCCAGTGCTGCGCGGCCACGCTGATGAAGGTAGGCCGATAGCCTTCGTGCTCGATGCGCAGCTCGTGAATCATGGACGAAGGCAGCGGAAAGGACTGGGTGGGTGTGCGCCCGAGCAGCACCCAGACCGCAGCGTCATCGGTGTCGCTGATGATGGAAATCTGGCCCGGCTTGGGCTGCAGTTTCTCCACCTTGGCCAGCGCCGCGTTCTTGTTCTCCTCGCTGTCGCGCTTGCTCGCGTTGAAACGATCCGATTTGGTGTACGCCACCATGCCGAGAACAGCCATCACAAAGGCGATGATCGCCAGCCAGCGCACCGTGTTGTTGCGCTTCTTCTCCGCGGGAGGCAGGGCCTCATCGTCTTGAAAGGGCGAAGAGGTGGCCGCTTGTCGACCGACCAACTCAACGAGCGCCCCCACGTGCGTGCCATCGGCGTGAAAGGGTCGCGGTACCGGCAGCGGCGTCTCATCGCTCTCGGCATAGTCGTCTAGTTGTGCCGCGCGCGACTTTGGCCGCACCGAGG
>JAHEAK010000832.1 GCA_024642805.1 Kofleriaceae bacterium
GTGGATCGAGGCCGGCGCTGAGCGTTAGGCGCAGGCGGCGACCTGAAGCCTGTGCGAAAGCGAGATGAAACATGCCCGTCCCGGTGCGCCTGGCGCTAGTCTGCACGCACTGACATGCAGGCGAGAGAGCAAGACAAAGCGCGCGGCGAATCAGGTCTGAAGGTCAGCCTGGTGCTGCCTCCGCTCACCCAGCTCAACACGCCCTACCCTTCGATCTGCTATCTGGCCAAGGCTTTGCGCGCGCAGGGCGTCGAGGTCTCGCAGCGCGACCTCGGCATGGAGTTTGTGCTGCGCGTCTTCTCCAGCGCGGGGCTTTCTGAGATTTTTTCTGAGCTAGAGAGCCGGAGCGAGCTTCCCGAGCCTGCCTGGCGGGCCTTGGCTCTGCGCGATGTCCATGAGCGCGTGATCGAAGCGGTCATTGCCTTCTTGCAGGGGCGCGACCCTAGCCTGGCCAATCGCATCCTTGCTGGCACGCTCTTGCCGGCCGGTCCTCGCATTCAACAGGCGGACCTGTCGGCCTTTGGCACCATGGGCACCGGCGACGCTGCTCGGCACCTTGCCACCCTCTACCTCGCCGAACTCGCCGACCTGATTAGCTCGTGCATCGACGACGGCTTTGCCCTCACTCGCTACCAGGCACACCTGGCCACCAGCGCGCGCAGCTTCGACGGTCTTGCCAAGCGTCTCGCCGAAACTCGTCTCACCGACCGGCATCTGGATGCGCTCGGCGAGAGCATCTCCGGCGATGTCGTCGGCCTCAGCGTGCCATTCCCCGGTAACCTGTATGCGGCCCTGCGCCTGGGCCGTTCACTGCGTCAGCGCGGCTCGTACGTAGTCATGGGCGGTGGCTATGTGAGCACCGAGCTGCGCGAGCTCGATGAGCCGCGCCTGTGGGAGTGCGTCGATGCGCTGACCTACGATGACGGTGAAGGGCCGCTCTTGGCCATCCTCGAGCATCGGCGCGGCGGAGCAGACCAGCGCCACCGCACGCGCACCTCCGAGGGCTTGCTCGAAAGGCCGGCGACGCGCCCCGCATTCACCTACGGCGCCGACTACGAAGGCCTCGCGCTTGGCGACTACCTGCAGACCATCGACACCCTCAACCCCGCGCACCGCTTGTGGGCCGAAGGACGCTGGAACAAGATCACGCTGGCTCACGGCTGCTACTGGAAGCGCTGCAGCTTTTGCGATGTCAGCCTGGATTACATCGCTCACTACGAGGCCGCTCCCATCCTCGAACTCGTCGATCACATGGAGGAGGTCATCGAGCAAACCGGCCAGCGCGGCTTTCACTTCGTCGACGAGGCAGCGCCTCCCAAGCTTTTGCGAGCGCTGGCGGTGGAGATTCTGCGCCGGGACCTGCAAGTGAGCTGGTGGGGCAATATCCGCTTTGAAAAGAGCTTCGATGGCGACCTGTGTCGACTCCTGGCAGCCGCTGGACTCATCGCCGTGACCGGCGGTCTCGAGGTTGCCAACCAGCGCTTGCTCGAGCGCATCGACAAGGGCGTAACAGTGCCGCAGGTGGCGCGCGCAGCGGCCGCCTTCCAGGAAGCTGGCATCATGGTGCACGCCTACCTGATGTATGGCTTCCCGACCCAGACCCGACAGGAAACCATCGACAGCATGGAGCTTGTGCGACAGCTCTTTGCCCACGGGCTGCTCAACTCGGCCTTTTGGCACCGCTTTGTGCTCACCCGCCATGCTCCGATCTTCAAGAGCCCGGCCGCTTTCGGTGTCGAGCTCGTCAAGCGTACTGGCAAGGCCTTTGCCGACAACGATGTCCCGCACCTCGATCCCAGCGGTGGCAATCACGATGAGTTCGACGAGACCTTGCCACGTGCGCTCGCCTCCTGGCTTCAAGGTCTGGAACTCGAGCGCGCCGTCGAGTCTTGGTTCGAGCGGCGCATGCCGGCCAGCAAACAATCCGCAAGCACCATTGCCGACGCCCTCGCAGATGTCTCCGGCCCCAAAGCTCGCGGTCAGCTATTGTGGATCGGCGGCGAAGTTTTGCAGGATGAAGACGGCCTTAGCGTGCACACGCGCGATGCCGAAGCCTTCCTGGCTATGGGCGAGGAAGAGGCCAACTGGCTGCTCGAGGTCCTCGAAAGCGCGCGGCCTGGCGAAGGCGTTCTGACCCTTCAGGAGGCCACAGAAGCATTTCCTGGCACTTGGCAAGACTTCGAGGACACCTGGAGCACCTTGCGCGAACTTGGCTTGCTCATCGTCTAGCAGCGGCCCTTCCAAGGAGAGTCGCCGGCGCCCGTCATTATGGTCGACGAGAGCGCTTGAGCGCGACGATGGCGACTGCTACAAGCAGCTCATACCAAGTCGGCGA
>JAHEAK010000833.1 GCA_024642805.1 Kofleriaceae bacterium
TTGGAATCCTCTTTCGACGGACCAGCGATCGTGCTGGCCATAGCTAATAACCTGAAAAGACGCGATGACTTAGCACCGGCAATCCAACAGGTCAAGTACCCAGTGCCCCTGCGCCGCGCCCTCCTCCTACAGGCCTGGAAGCTCACGATCCTCCAGAATGGCGTTGCGCAAAGACCGCATCAGCCGGGCGTAATAGCTCAGATTGTGCAGGGTCGCCAGGCGGCTAAAGAGCAGCTCGCCGGCCTTGAAGAGGTGCCGAAGGTAGGAGCGGGTGAAGGTGGTGCAGGTGTAGCAAGGGCACTCGGGGTCCAGAGGGCCCAGGTCTCTGCGGTACTTGGCGTTGCGAATCTGAACCTTCCCTTCAGATGTGAACAGGGTTCCGCTGCGGGCGTTGCGCGTGGGCATCACGCAGTCGAACATGTCGATACCGCTGTGCACGCCGCGCAGGAGATCCTCCGGCGTGCCCACACCCATCAGGTAGCGGGGCCGCTCGGCGGGCAGCTGGTGGGCCACGGCATCCAGGATGCGATACATCTCGCTGGGCGCCTCACCCACGCTCAGGCCGCCCAGGGCATAGCCATCGAAGCCAATCTCCAGGAGCTGGTCCCTGTGCCGCAGGCGGTGCTCGACGCTCAGTCCGCCCTGGACAATGCCAAAGAGCGATTGCCCGGCCGGCCTCTCGACTCGGGCGCAGCGCTGGGCCCAGGCCGTGGTTCGCTTCATCGCGGCCAGGTGCTCGGCGTCGCTGCAGTCGGCGGCCGGGCACTGATCGAAGACCATGGCGATGTCGGAGCCAAGCACGCCCTGGATTTCCATCGAGACCTCGGGGGTCAAGCGGTGCGAGCTGCCGTCGATGTGCGAGCGGAAGGTCACGCCTTCTTCATCGACCTTGTTGTTCTGCGCCAGGCTGAAGACCTGAAAGCCACCCGAGTCGGTGAGGATGGGACGATCCCAACGCGCGAAACCATGCAGCCCGCCGTGGTCGGCGATGACCTCCAGACCCGGGCGAAGGTAGAGGTGATAGGTGTTGCCTAGAATGATCTTGGCGTCGATGGGAGCCGCCTGCAGTTCGCTTGGTGCCATGGCCTTGACCGTGCCCACTGTGCCGACTGGCATGAACACCGGCGTGAGAATGTCACCGCGTGGGGTGTGCAGGATGCCTGCGCGGGCGCGGCCGCGCGTCGCCAAGAGTTCGTAGGAAAAGCCTTCGGTCAACATCATCCACCTCGAGTGAGCAGCATCGCGTCACCATAACTAAAGAATCGGTAGCGAGCCTCGACCGCGTGCTGATACGCGGCCATCACCCGCTCATAGCCCGCGAACGCGCACACCAGCATGAGCAAGGTCGATGCGGGCAAGTGAAAGTTGGTGACCAGCAGGTCGACGGCCCGAAATCGATAGCCAGGTGAAATGAAGATGCGGGTGCGTTGATGGCCGGTCTGGACCTGCTTTTCGGCCAGTGCGGCACTCTCGAGTGCGCGCACGACCGTGGTTCCGACCGCGACGATGGGACGCCCGCTGGCGATGAGCTGGGCGCATTCCTCCGAGATGTGAAAGCGCTCTTCATGCAGCTCGATCTCGTCGAGGGAGTCGACGCGCACCGGTGCGAAGGTTCCTAGACCGACGTGCAATGTGATGGCAGTGCGAGTGATGCCGCGCTGGTCGAGGGCCGAGAGCACGCTCTCGCTGAAGTGCAGGCCTGCCGTCGGCGCCGCTACGGCTCCATGCTCGCGGGCAAAGAGGGTTTGATAGCGCTCGCGATCCTCGCTGGTGTCGCCCTGACTGCGGGCAATATAGGGTGGCAAGGGCAGCTCGCCGTTTTGCTCGAGCAAGGCGAAGACATCGCAGGGGAAGACGATCAGAACGCTGCCGTCCGCAGCCCGCTCGCCGACGGTCGTGCACACCACATCACTGTCGTCGACGTGCAAGACGCAGCCATCGCGAAGCGCCTTGGAAGACTTGGCCAGGCAGCGCCAGGTCTGCCCCAAGGCACCTGCTTGCCCCGATACGCATGGCTCTAGGAGCAGGAGTTCGACGGCCCCGCCACTGCTCTTGTGTGTGCGCAGACGCGCTCGGATGACTCGCGTATCGTTGACGACCAGCACGGCGTCATGTGGCAAGAGCTCGACGAGCTCCGGGAAGACGCGATCCTGCACGCCCTCTCGCCCGACCTCCAAGAGACGCGAGGCATCCCGGCGCTCGGCTGGCTGTTGCGCTATCAGCTCGTCTGGCAAGCGGAAGCTGTAGTCGGAGGTACGGCGCATGAAGGGCCGGACTATGCACCCTGGGGCCAGAGGGGTAAAGTGCGGCCATGTCACGCGTCCCTGCCCTGCT
>JAHEAK010000834.1 GCA_024642805.1 Kofleriaceae bacterium
GGTCGCAAGCCCCTTGTCGTTGGTGACGATGCCCGGTTTCCAGACCGCGGTGGACATGAAGCGCGAGCGCACCGAGCCAGGACCGCCTGAGTCGCCGCCCGTTGCCGGTCTCTCCATGTTGGGACCGGGAATGTCCTTGATATAGGAGAACTGCGTCGCGGTGCTGACCGCGATACCCCACGGTGAGTAGAAGGTCGGAGTCGGATTGGGCGTCTGGTAGCCAATCAGCGAGAGCACGCCTTCATCGGCCGCGGTGATGGCGACCTCGGCCGAGACCGGCTCTCCCTTCGAGTCGGTGATGAGGACCGTCGCCTTGACCGGCGCACCGGGTCGATAGTCCTTCTTGTCGGTGCTGACTTTGACCTTGAGGGTGTTGTCCTCTGGGCGAACCGGTAAGTTGACCAGACCCATGCGCATGCGCGGCTTGCCGCGATCGCCTTCGCCCATCCGTCCCTGCACCAGGGCCACCGAGACGTAAACGTTCGGGGCGTACTTGGCCTCGATGGGTATCTGCAGGTGCTTGCTGGTAGGCGTGATGTCGATGAAGCGCTTCTCGATGATGCCATCGCGCTCGATGGTCACCAGGCCTTTGGCCTGGGCCAGATCGGTCTTGAGGATGAGCGTGGCCGTGTCGCCCTGCTTGTACTCCTTCTTGTCGCTGACGATATCGAAGGTCATCGAATCGTCGCTCTGCCAGGAACCTCCGCCATCGCCCCAGGCATAGAGCTCTTGCGCGGCGGCGGCGTGCGTGTCCTTGAGCCCCTCGACGACCACCCAATAGTCTCCGCCACCTTCAGGCGTGAAGGTGAAGCTCGCGGGCTTACCATTGCTCATCTGCAGCGTCTGCTCGAGGACGGTCCGGGTGTTTTCTTTGCACTGATAGGAGCCCCGATAGCCCCAGTCCTCCCAAACGCAGTTCCAGTCGCGCTTGGTGATGGTCAGCTTGGCCTCGCCATCGGCTGCCTTGCCATCGGGAGCCACGCCGATGACTTCGAAGGTGGCTGGTTTTTTGACGTCGAGGAAGTAACCCGGCGACTTGATGCCGAAGTAGCGACGTGATCGGAAGTACGGAACCGTGAAGGTCTTGTTGATGACTTCGTTGGAGGGCGAGCTCACGCTGGCGCGCACCAAGAGGTCGGCGTCGGCGCTGATATCGCTCGGCGATAGGGCCAGTGAGATATTCGCATTGCCCTCGGCGTCGAGAGCCAGCTTCTCTTCCGTCACCAGCTCCTGGGAGTACGAGGACGAGTAGCTGTAGTAGCTGCGATACTTGCGCTCGTCATTGAACGAGAAGCCTTCGAAGCCCTCGAACTCGACCTCGCGTGGGCGGGCGTGGACGGTGACATTGACATCTCCTTCGCGGAGCGGTGCTCCATAGAAGTACTTTGCCAAGATGGAGGCGTCGAGCTGACCGCGTCGCACGATGCGGGACTGCTTGGCCTTTCCGCTGACCTCGAAGCTGGCGGCTCGGTACTCCTCGACCGAGAACTGCTCGGTGAACACACCGTTCTCCAGGGTTGCACGCATCGTGTAGTCGCCGAGGCGAGCATCCGCGGGCAGCTCGTATTCAGTCCAGAAGCCACCAAACTTGCTCAGACGCAGGTCTTCTTGATGAATGGTCGTGCCGCGCGAGTCAGAGACCTCGAGGCTCACCTTGGAGTTCTTCGGAACCGATAGCGACGAACCAAGGCTGGTGACCCGAGCTAGGCCCTTCATGAAGACCTTCTCGCCCGGGCGGTAGAGGCCGCGATCGGTGTGCATGAAGCCGCGCAAGCTCTGCGGCGTTCGGCTGTAATCCATGGACACGTTGAAGTTCCAGGCCGAGAGACCGCCGTAGCTGTTGGGGTCGACCATCGTAAAGTCATTGCCATCGCTCACGTAGATCCGCAGCGAGCCGTTATCGCCTTCTTCATCGGAGGAGGAGCCTGTCAGTTGACTCATCGGCGGCAACATGGCGATGCCGGTGGCATCGGTGCGTCCACTCCAGGTCTGCTTGCCTTGCAGGTTGCGCACGCTGACCTCGGCATTGGCAAGGGCTTCACCCGTCGACAGTCGCGTCGCCCACACCAGGCCCTTGACCGGCGAGATCTTGCTGATGACACCGATGTCGGTGAAGTTGACCAAGGTCTTCTTGACGCCACCCTCCTCGAAGGGCCACGACTTCACCTCGCTCGATCCGACCTCGACGTAGTACATGCCAGGACCGGCCTGGGCACCAACCAGCTCGGCAGGGTCGAGTGCAAACTGATTCCACTTGTTCTCTTTGCCGTTCACATCGAGGGTCTTGGCTACGACCTTGGCGCCTTCGAGGTTGGCAGGCGTCAAGGTCGTAG
>JAHEAK010000835.1 GCA_024642805.1 Kofleriaceae bacterium
GTGCGTTCGCTGACCTGCAGGCGCTTGGCCACTTCGCGCACGCTCAACAACCCTTCCTTCACCGCGCCGCAATATGGCGCGCCGGGCACCAGCATGCAACCCGGCACGCCGAGGCAGGTCAGTGCCTCTCATCGCGGGAGCGCGAGGACCTGCAAATTCTGCCAGTTGAACCTTCTTGCATGGGGCAGGGCGCTGGGCCCGCAGGGTAATGAGCAAGTCGCAATCGCGGGCGAAATCTCATAAGCTTGTCATTGATGTTTCGTAGTGACATTGGCCGCGCTCGATGAGGGAAAGCCTCGACACGATCGTTTTGATCGTCGATGACGAGCGGGCCATCGCAAGCTCCCTGCAAAAGGTGCTCATGCGTCAGGGCTTCGTCGTCCTTGTAGCGGAGAATGCCGAGCTGGCGCTCGAGATCATCGACAGTCCCAGCGCGCCGCAGGTGGTCTTGACTGACAAGAACCTGCCGGGCATGTCTGGCATCGAGCTTTTGGCCAAGGGCAAGGCGCTGGCCCCTGACCTGGAGTTCATCATCATGACCGGCCACCCCTCCATCGATAGTGCCGTGTCCGCTATCGAACTGGGGGCATCGGGCTTCTTGCAGAAGCCCTTCGATGTGGATGTGATGATAAAGCAGGTGCGGGCTGCCCTCAGCAAGCACCTGGCCTTGGTCGAGAATCGCAAACTGGGTGTCCAGCTTCAGGGAGCAAACGATCGCGCCCAGGCCTTGGCCGCCGAGCGAGATGTGTACAAGGGTTTTGTTCAGGAGCGCTTGGTGTCGCTGCTCAAGGGTATTCAAGCCGACTGTACAGTCGCCTCGGCTGCCATGCCCGCGTCGGAACCCGCCGCACTAGCCAAGCTTGCCCATGCATTGACCAGCATAGAAGAGTTCTTAGGCGCGCACGGCGGCCTGACGGTTGGCTCCGGCAAAGAGTAGCGGCAAGGATAGGTTAAACACCTGGCGACCAGCGCCTGCGACCAGGCGATGGCAGTGGCTGCTGTGCGCTATGAACTACTCCTGCTCGGCCAGCCGCTCAATGCGTTGCGCAAAGCCAGGTGGGGTCTCGACGAATTCAACGCCGTATCCGCCCGGCATCGCCCGAACAACTCTGGCCTGGAGTTCCACACGCTCTGTACGCATCGAGTCACTGTGCATAGGTATTAGCAAGGTCAAGGTCAGCGTCTGCTGGATGCCAATCATGAGGTTGGTAATAAAGAATGCGCCCGTCGAACTGACGTCGCGTGTGAAGGCGCGCTGGTTGGTCTCGCCGAGCACAAACTCGACGGCCATGGGAATCGCTAGGCGAGCTGCACGTTTGGTTGGGGCCGGCTGCGGCTTGTTGCGCACGGCCGCGGACTTCTTGAGCGCCGCCATCGCCGAAGCGGGAATGAGCGAGATACGACCCAGAGCATTGGCCGGAGCCGGCGTTGGTGGAGCTTCGATGGGCGCGGGCTCGACTTCGCCGGGCGCAGGCTCGACTTCGCCGGGCGCGGGCTCGATTTCGCCGGGCGCAGGCTCGACTTCGCCGGGCGCGGGCTCGATTTCGCCAGGCGCCGGTTCGATTTCAGGCGCCGGTTCGATTTCAGGCGCAGGCTCGACTTCGCTCGGCGCAGGCTCGACTTCGCTCGGCGTCGGCTCGATCTCGAATTGTCCTGGGATGGATTCGAGGTCGAGCTCCAGAGCGCCAGGTTCGACTTCGCTCGGCGTGGGCTCGATCTCGAATTGTCCTGGGATGGATTCGAGGTCGAGCTCCAGAGCGCCAGGCTCGACTTCGCTCGGCGTGGGCTCGAATTCCAAGTGGCCAGCAGGCGTCGGGGTTGTCGTCGGGGCCAGTTCGAGAGGCCTTGCCTGCGAGCTTGATGCCTCGGCATGGTCCAGGTGCCCCGAGCCACTCTCGTCGATGAGGTCGAGGGTTGCCGGTAGTGCCGCTGCCTGCGACTGTCTCTTGGCTGCTTCGAGTTGCTCGTGCATGCTTGGCAAGCGACCAATCGGCATGGCTGCAGGGGCCAGGTCGAGCTCGTCGAGAAAGACCATATCGTCGCTGGGGCTGCCTACAGAAAAGGTCGTATTCTCTGTGCCGAGTAGGCGTTTCTTTGCCTCTATGACCTGCGGGTGTTCCGGGGCCATCTTGCTGGCGATGGCTGCATAGGTGGCCGCACTGCGCTCGTCACCCAGCGTGTGCCAGCTGATGTCGAGGCCCTGGAGGGCAAAGTAGAGAAGGTCGAGTTGTGGGAGGGGGAGTGCAAGGCCACTGTCGATGAGCTCGAGAAACTGTGGCAAGAGGTTGGCCCGCAGACAGTGCTCCTTGAGCAAGCTCATCATGGCCACGTG
>JAHEAK010000836.1 GCA_024642805.1 Kofleriaceae bacterium
GAATGTTGGCGGCATCCATGGCGCCGCCGCTGGTCGCGCCCGCGCCGATCACGGTGTGAATCTCGTCGATGAACAAGATCGAGTTGGGCATGTCGACGAGCTTCTTGAGCACAGCTTTGATGCGCTCCTCGAAGTCGCCGCGGAAGCGGGTGCCGGCCAGGACCGCGGTCATGTCCAGCGAGTAGATGACCGCATCTTTGATGGCCTCGGGCACCTTGCCCTCGTGGATGCGCAGGGCCAGGCCTTCGGCGATGGCCGTCTTACCGACGCCGGGCTCGCCAATGAGCAAGGGATTGTTCTTACGGCGGCGAGCCAGGACTTGAATACAGCGCTCGAGCTCATCCGCGCGACCGACCAGCGGATCGATCTTGCCAGCGGCCGCGCGCGCGTTGAGATCGGTGCAAAAGGTCTCGAGCGGATCGGCGACCGGAGCGCCCTCGTCGGCGCCAGCGTGCACGCCCTTGGCATTGGGCGAGCCGGCGGTCGGATCGGTCTTGGATATGCCGTGGCTCACGTAGTTGATGACATCAAAGCGGGTCACGCCCTGCTTCTCGAGCAGGTAGACGGCGTGCGAGTCGCGCTCGCGGAACATGGCGATCAGGATGTTGCCCGTCGAGACCTGGTCGCGCTCGGCGCCCTGGGCGTGCATGAGCGCGCGCTGCAGGACCCGCTGAAACGACAGGGTCTGCTCGGGCATGACCGCTTCGTCCTCGGGCAGGACCTCGACATCGGTCAAAAACTCTTCCAGCTCAGTGCGCAGCTTGCCGATGTCGGCGCCGCAGTGGCGCAGGATGGGCAGCGCGGTCTCGTCGTCGAGAAGAGCCAGGAGCAGGTGTTCGAGCTGCAAATACTCGTGTTGGCGCTCGCGAACGTCATCGACGGCTCGCTGCAGGGTTTTTTCTAGGTCTGGGCTCAGCATTACTCGGCCTCGAGTGTCATTTGCAGGGGGAATTCGAATTGACGGGCCAGGTTCATGGTCTTGTCGACCTTGGCTTCAGCCACTTCATAGGTATACACGCCAGCGATGCCGACGCCATTGTTGTGCACGTGCATCATGATTTGCACCGCGTCGCTCTCGCTCTTCCGGAAGATGTCGCGCAGCACGAGCACCACGAACTCGCGCGTGGTGTAGTCATCGTTGTGCAAGAGCACCTTGTACAACGGTGGCTTCTTGAGCTTGGGTCGCTCCTGGAGCTGGGTCCCGCCCTGTCGCTCGCGATCGGGGCGACGCTCGTCTGACATCCTGATTCTCATAGCCCGCACAGTCTACTGCGTAGGACAAGGTGAGACCGCTTTGTGGCCCCCGCAATCGAAAAACTCGCGAGGAGCCAGGAGGCGCCGCTAAGCGCCTCTAACCAATGAGCTATTGTGGCGCCCTCGGCGCGCTACTCCTGGGGATACTCTTTGTAGGTGTAGAACAGAGATCGCACGGTGAAGAGGATACCGGCCAGAAACATCATGCCTGCGAAAAACCAGAAGGACTTGGAGAGGGGCCAGCCAGCCCAGGCGTGCGCAAGCAGAGCGACGAACCAGTTGCCGAAGGACACGCACAAGAGCCAGAAGCTCATCACGATCGACTTCATGCGCCGTGGTGCCTGGGTATAGGCAAACTCAAGCCCCGTGATCGAGACCAGAACCTCACTCAAGGTCATGAGGAAGTAAGGGATGAGTTGCCAGCCCACAGAGACGTGGCCCTCGCCCACCGACTCGATGCGGGCTTGCAGAAGCGCGACGGCCACGAAGGCCGAGCCAGCAATGAGCATACCGACGCTCATCTTGCGCAACGGCGTCACCCGAATGCCGCGCTTCTCCATCCAAGGGAAGACGCCGAAGGTCAGAATGGGGATCAGGACCATGACCATGATCGGATTGACCGCCGAGACCTGCGAAGGCAGCGGGCTCCAGGTCCAAAAACCCATGTCGAGCTTGCGGTCCATCTGCTTGGCCTGTTCCACCCAGGTCGAGGCATGCTGGTCAAAGAGCATCCAGAAGACGCTGACCAGGAAGAAGACGCTGATGATGCGGAAGACGGCTAGCGGCCCTTCGGCGGCCACGGGACCAAACTTCGACGCAGCGGGCCCAAAGAACCAGTGCTTGGCAATGGGGTCCTCGCCCTCGCCGAGCTTGCTAACGGCGGTGCCAAGCTCGTGCGCGCCGCCCCTGAGTTTGACCTTGATGCAGTAGAGCAACACGGCCAGGAAGCCATCGTCCTCTTGAATGCGCTGGCGATAGTCGAAGACCGCCACGCCAGCGGCTACGCCGCCGAGAGAAGCAGCAACGCGCATCCACATGTGATGGATGCCGGCATCATTGGCAAAGAGCAGCATGAAGA
>JAHEAK010000193.1 GCA_024642805.1 Kofleriaceae bacterium
GCGATAGGGAGCGGCCAGTAGGTCCATGCCCCAGCGGGCCTTCTCACAATAGTGCGAAAAGGAAATGGTCACCAGGATTGGAGACCTGGGCTCGACGACCTTTGCACCTTGCCCGCGAAAGACCATAGCAGGAGGCTACACCAGAAATGCAGGCCCACAAGGGCAGGTACTGACGATCGGGTGGCGGTGTGCCGCCGACTCCTATTTGCGATGCACAGCCAACGCCTGCATCTCGTTCACGGCCAGGAGCTCGTTCACAGGCCGGCAATCGATATTAGGTGCAGGCCCTTGGCCTTGACCGCTGCGCTGAGTTTTTCGGAGTGCTCATGGCGCAGGTAGTCTTGGATCTGCGAGGCGGTCACGCGTCCCCGCCCGGCATCGAAGATGGCCCCGGCCAGGTATCGAATCATCTGCTTTAGAAAACCATTTCCGACGATTCGCAAGTAGTGCACTTGCCCGGCCCCCGGTCCTGAGCCCGGACCCGAGCTGCTTTGGCAGATCTGACACGCGTAGATTTCGCGCGTCGTGGTCGCTGCCTGAGAACTGCGCCGATAAAAATTCATGAAGTCGTGTTTGCCCACGAAGAGCCCGGCGGCTTCTTGCATGCGATCGAGATCGAAGCTGCCGATCAAGTGGGCTACGACATCGCCAAGCACCGGATCGGCCACCGGGTCCGTCGAGAAATAGTAGTGGTACTCCTTGCTGGTCGCTCCCAGTTTGGGATTGAAGCTCTGCTCGCAACGCGCGCACTCAACAATGCGAATGTCGCCAGGTAAGACCGAGTTGAGCCCCTGCAGTAGGGTGTCGGCCTCGACCTCTTTGGGAATGGAGATCTTGCCGATTTGCCCGCGCGCGTGCACGCCCGCGTCCGTGCGGCTGCAGCCTTGGATGGCGCAGTCCTGGTACTTGGAAATCCTGCGCAGGGCACCGTGGATGGTGCCCTGAATGGTTGGCGCTAGCTCTGCGCTTGGCAGCTTCGACTGCGCTTGCCAGCCCCGGTAGTGCGTGCCCTTATAGGCGATCGTGACCCGATAGTGAAACACGCGGCAGTCTAGCGCCTTTCCCTAGGGCGCTGGGCACTCACCGGTGTAGTTGCCGTACTGGCACTCGCCATTGACGCACTTGAGCAAGAAGTCTCCGCACTCGCCGCCATTGGGGTACAGGAATCACCTGGCTGCGCTTGCTGCAGACAGGTGCCGGTGTTGACCGGATCCGAGCACTGCAAGCCCACCGCGCACTTGTCGCCGCTAGCGAAGGAGCAGCTCTCGTTGAGGGCGCGTATGGTCGGAGCGATGCAGGTGTCGCTACCGCCCACGTCGCAGCTCTCGTACTTGAGAAACTTGCATTGGAAGGCGCCCGTGCATGGCGTGCCGAGTGATAGATAGGCCACGCAAACCCCGTTGCCTTCTTCGCAGAAGAACTCACTGGTCGGAAAGCCGCAATCGCCGGCGTCGTTGGAGACGCAAATGTCGTCGGCTGCCCAGACTCGTGGCGCTGCGCAGGTGTTGCCAGCTCCGCACTCCAAATGCCCGGAGCAATCTTCATTGGTGACGCAGCTCTCGTCGATGGCACCAAAGGCCTTGCAGGTGCCGTCCTGCGCGCCCTCGGCACGCGAGCAGTGGCGCGAACTGCACTCCGCGTTGTCCTGGCAGGTAGCGAGAATGGGCTTTCGGGCTGCGCAGGTGCCGCAGCTACCTCCACCGCTCCTGTCACAAAAGGCATCGCCCGAGCACTGCTCGTCGGAGTCGCAATCAGCGCCTTGGCCGAGAGTGCCTCCGAAGATACCGTTGCAGTCGTTCGGAGCATCGAACTCAAAGGTCTGACAATCGATGGCGTTAATGACGCTTCCGCACCGGGCGAGGTCATCGAGGGTACCCAGGGTGATGGTGCCATCGAGCACGTGCTCGCCGAATTGCCCATAGCAGGCGTCGCTGAAGGTCTGGTCGTCAGGTAGCGAGCCCAAGAAGAGCTCGAACTCCGGGAAACATCCCAGGGCGGCGTTGAAAAAGTCGACGAACATGCCGTTGTCGCGATCGCAGATGTCGTCGATTGTCAGGGGCACCGCGGCATCGGGCGCGGCTGCGTCGCTGGTATCGGCGTCGCTAGCGCCGGCGTCGGCCATGCCCTTGCCACTGTCGCCGCCGCTGCACGCAAAACACCCCAATAGACCAAAAATCGCCACATGCCGCATCATGATGCCCCCCAAGGCTAAATGAAAAAAATACGGTAGCACCCAGGGACCTGGCGGAGCAACAAAGCGCGAGCGGCCCGCTACCCCAGGTAGGGATCGAGGGCGTAGGATGCCAGACAGATGACTCTCGAGGAACAATTGCGGATCCTTGGCGAGCTGGGGCTGTGTCTCAACCAGGGCGTCACCATTGATGATCTTCTCTACTCCTTTGATCGAGCCGTCTATGAGCGTGAGCCCTTCGGTGTGCTCCTGTTCATGCTGGGGGCGGAGGTCGAGCGTGAGCCCTGGGGACGCCGAATCTGTGACCGTGTCTGGAACTTCGATACCGAGTGCATCACATCCACCGGCGACTACTCGCGTATCGTCAAGAAGCTGTGCGCTCTTGCCGGCTGTGACGACAGGTTGCAAGAAATCGACGATGAACTCTCTATCGAAGATGGCGTGTGTTGGCTTAGCTACGTCTGCGATGGCAAGGAGCGCCACTGGCCTATTGAAGTACGTGATGATTGGGCCGACACCCTGACCCTCTGCTACGTGATGGCCGACATCGAACAAGCAGGGCAGCGCTTCTACTCTCGGGACAACGGGCAGGCCATGGTGCTCTTCTACCTCACAGAGGACCGTGCTCGAGCGATCAATGCCCTGCGCGAGCATAGCCTCACGCCGCTGGTAGCCGACTAGCGAGCGACAAGGTGAAGCCATGCCCAGGCGGGTCGTGTAGGCCAGCGTGAGGGCAATTTGACCAGTTCCGGAAAAGCCTGCGCTGGTACGAGTTCGTCGAGTTCCTCTGGAAGAGCGGGTCGGGAAGCTTGGAAATTCTGTCGCGAAAGTGTCGTGGGCCCGCGTCGTGAAGTGTGTGCCAGGCGGTCTTACGAGTCCTGCAGGAAGCGTGTTGGCCGAGGCAAAAAAATCAGAAAGCGTATCGAAGGATGCCGTTGGAGGAGTTAGTATCGATAACGTGGGGAAGAAAAAAGACATCGATCCTGTTCCTATGGTTCAAGTCAAGTCGGGCTTCGCGGGTTGGACCTTGCGTGGTGGACGGGTCATCTGTCCAGCGACAGAAACCGACGCAGTGCTCGACATACGTATCGACGACGGTGTCATCACCGCCATGGAGCCACCTGGCGTCATTCCGTATGAAGCGAGCGACATTGACGTCTCTGGGCTGATCGTCACGCCTGGCCTCATCGACTTCCACGTGCACACAGCGCAAGCCATGTCCTGCTACGGCGTGTGCGCCGATCGCAACGGCATCGCTTCCGGTGTTTGTCACGTCAACGACATGGCAGGCGTTGGCTGGCTCGCTCCCAACGTCATGCGCGAGTACACCAAAGAGGTCATCACGCCGATGACCGCCACCATCTACTCGGCCGGTTGCGGCAACCCCGAGAACTGGGCCATCGGTTGTCCCGATGTCTGTGCCGCCTCCACCGACGAGAAGCTGCTCGAAGGTGCCATTCGCGCCAACCCGGACCTCTTCACCTCGATCAAGGTGCACTGCGACATCGGTTTCCTCTCCTGCTATGGTGACGAACCACTGCGCGGCTATCACACGGCACGTCGAGTGGCCCGACGCTTGGACATACCTCTGTATCTCCATCTCGGTCTCTTCACCCAGCACGACGGTCACCTCTCGGAGATCTTCGACTCGCTGATGGCGGAAATCGTCGACACGCTCGCGCCTGGCGATGTCATTGGTCATGTTCTTAGCTACAAGCCAGGCACCATCTTCGAAAAGGACGTGGACCACTGGACCAAGCTACTGGCCCACGACGATCTCCATTGGGAGGTCGGTCACGGCGCGAACCTGTGTTTCGACATGGCCAAGGAGTGGAAGAAGAACGGCAAGCCGCTGCTCATCTCCACCGATGCTCACATGATGAAGCCACACCTTGGCATGGTCGACAGCCAGGCAACCTTGCCGCACCAGCGCGGCCCGCTACAGAGGCTCACGCTGGTTGGAACCATGAGCAAGCTGCGCAATGTCGGCTACAGCTTGACCGAGGTCATTCGCGGCGCCTCGGAGATCCCCGCGCGCGCCCTGCGTATCGATGACAAGATGGGCCGCTTGAGCGTGGGTCGCCCGGCCACCATCACCGTGATGGAAGACCGCGCCGGTCACTTTGTGTACGCGGACAGCCGCGGCGCCAAGCTGCCCGCGACCCAGGCCCTCTTGCCGCGCATGTCAGTGGTGGCAGGTCGGGCATGGCGGCTCTTTCCCGAGAAGCTCATCGAGTTCGAAGCCGAGCTCAACGGAGGCAAGCCCCTGTCGCGAGGTGATGCCAGCGCCAAGCTCGCCAATCAAGGGCTCGAGAGCTTCGACGATGAGGATGAGCTTACGGCGATCGAAGAGACACCAGACGAGCAGAATCGTCGCAGCGCGAGCGCGATGTAACGAGTCTGCGACTGGAGCCCCGACCGAGTCTACGACCGAGGCCCGCGCGCGAGCGCCGGGCCTCACGCGTCGAGCAAGAGCACGAGAAGCGCGATCGCCATGAACCAGAGCGGCACGAAGGGCTGCACAAAACGCCTCTCGAAGCGCTGCCAGCCCTGAATGTTGAGGTCGGCCCAGCTGCCCTTGGCAAAGGCGGTCCGCAGCTCTTGATTACGAAGAACACCTAGATAGGCCGGCATGCCCGCGAGCAGACCGACCGCCAGGCCAACCGCGTGGCAGGCGTTGGCCACGGGGCCGACCAGGCCCGTCGCGCACAAGAGCAGCCAGCCCATCAGCAAGACCGTGTCACGGCCCTCGATGCCGTAGCCACGTCGAGCGTAGCGCGACTGCATCCACACGAATCCGAAGAGCGCGTAGTTGACGCCTGACATGCCGCCAAAGAGCGGGCCGCTGAGTTGAAACTGAGCGATGCTGCCCAGGACCTGTGCGACCAGGGCGATGCCCACCAGCCACAGACCGCCGTGACGAGCCTCGATTTGACTGCCGAAGAGGTGCAGCCACATCATGTTGAAGGCCAGGTGAAAGAGACCGAAGTGGATCAGCATCGGCGTCACCAGGCGCCATGGCTCGGACCACACCAGATGTACCGGCGCCATGGTCTGGCTAACGCCGCCTTCAACAACATCGAAGAGTGGGACGACCAGGAGCTGGCGAAGGAGGGGCGTGCTGGTGTCACCGAGCTTGCTGGCCAGGGCGATGAGCACTGAGGCGGCGATCATGAGGATGGTGACCATGCCGGCGCCGTCGCGCACCCGGCCCCCCGTGCGAAGGGGGGCTGCCGGCCGGGCCTGACGCTCGCGCTGCTTGCGAATACCCTGGGCGGTGGCGGAGTAATCCTCGCTGCTGTCGAAGTTTTCGAGGAGCTCGCTGGCCTGCTCTAGGAGGTCGTCTTCGATGACCCAGAGCTCGTGGCTCGCGCCTTCACGTACGCTCGTGCTGATGCCCTTGACCTCCAGGAAGTCAGCGCGCGCCTGCGCCTCTGCAGCCGTCGTGCATTCCGCTACCAGTCTCACGACAGGAGCCTGACATTCGGGGCACATGGCGCGCAAGCCCGGCATGATTTGCGTCTCGCCAGCAAAAGCGAAAAAAATGCGCATTCGGTGAACAGACCCCGACGCAAGGGCCCGTAGCCAGGTTCCTTGGACTTGGTACGAGTCCTGCGTTCCCTATGCCCATGACCCCCACCAAGATTATCGTTGGCACCGACTTTTCCGAGCAGGCGGATCTGGCGCTGGAGCACGCCATGGAGGTGGCTCGCCACACCGGTGCCTCCCTCACGCTGATGCACGCCCTCAATCTGGCGGTCGACTCCTATACCGTGCCTTTTGCGACGCCCATTCCCGACGTCTATCTCAACCAGGTCAAAGAGATTCAGATGGACGCCCGCGCCAAGCTTGAGAAGACCCGCGAGCGCTATGCCGGTCAGGGCGTGGAGCTCTCGCACGTCTTCGTAGACCAGCTCGCCGGTCAGGGCATCGTTTCGATCGCCAAGGAGTCGGGGGCTGATCTCATCGTTGTGGGCAGCCATGGTCACGGCTGGTTCAAGGGGCTCTTGCTCGGCAGCGTTTCGCATCGGGTGGCCAAACACTCCGACATGGATGTGCTGGTCGCTCGCGGTCCCGCTCCAAAGAATGGCTGCTACCGAAAGATTCTGGTGCCGACCGACTTCACGGAGATCGGTGAGCACGTCTTGCAGCAGGCTATCGACCTTTGCGAACCGGATGGCACGATCGAGCTTCTGCACGCCTGGCAGTTGCCTGGTGGTCCCGCGACCTACTGGGGCAGCGTCGGTCCCGGCTTTCGCGAGAGTCTGCAAACCAGTGCAAAGGAATTTGGTGACAAAGCCATCAAGGCGCACGCGGATGCCAAGGTCAAACTGAAGTTCACGCAAGTGGAAGGCGAGGCACGTCGCAGCATCAAGGATGCCGTTGAAAAGGGCGGCTACGATCTGGTTATGATGGGTACGCACAGCCGCAAAGGTCTCGACCGCTTGCTGCTTGGCAGTGTTGCCGAGAGCATGGTGCGAGCACTCGACGTGTCGGTGTATCTGGTGCGTGGCCACTGATGCCTGAACTGAACATCGAATCCGATCAGCGAGCGGTTCACGAGATCAATCACATCCTGCATCTGGCCAACGACCTGTCGATGGCCTATGCCACCGCCGCACGTCGCATTGGCGACGCGACCCTACGGGAAGAATTGCTGCAGCTGGATCACTCGCACGACCGACATCGCGTCGAGCTTGGCGACTGGGTCCGCCTGCACGGAGGTCGCGAGGCCGGTCGTGGCGACTGGCACGGCATCGTCGAGCGCATCCGGGTCGTCGTCGGTGATCTAGAGGGCGACGAGGGCATCTTGCGGGCGATGGCAACCAACGAGCACGAGCTGCGCGCTGCCATGCGTGAAGCCCATGAGCGCCCTGGCATGCCACGCGAGCTTCAGGCCATCCTTGGCAGGGCGCTGGACCACGAGCAGCTGCACGAGCTCTACTACCAGCGCGCCCTGGCGAGTCGAGCGGACTAAGCCAGCGCGTCTGACTTGGGCGGGTTGCTGGGGCTCTTCTCGCCCAAAACCACCAGTTTGCTCGAGCGAACACCGCAGCTATCCTCACTCTGCGCGTGGCCTTTGGGGGTACCGCAGCCCGAGCAACCTCCGCACGCGCTCTGTCCGCGGGTCGGCGCCAAGAGCCGGCGAATCGACTTGCGAGCCATGCCGCCCACGTAGATGGCGGCAAGCACACCGATGACCAAGGTGGCGATGGTATCGATGCTCATCACAGCAAGCTCCCGATCTGGTAGACCAAGGTCGACAGGAGATAGGCGATGCTGGTGAGGCCGCCCAACTGCAAGGCCGCCCACTTCCAGCTTCCCGACTCACGTCGCGTCACCGCGAAGGTCGCCATGCAAGGCGTGGCGATGAGCAAAAAGAGCATCAGGCTGAAGCCGACAAGCGGCGAGTAATCCTTGGCCAGCTTGTCGCGCAGGTCCTGGCTGTTCTCATCGGCCTCGCCCATGGAGTAGACGATGCCGAGGTTGGCAACGAAGACCTCTTTGGCGGCGAAGGCGCCGATCATCGAGGTGCCAAGCTTCCAATCAAAGCCCATGGGCGCGATGGCAGGCTCGATGAACTTGCCGACACGACCGGCAATCGAGTAGCGCAAATCTTCGCCGCCCCGCGCCTGCACGATCTCCTCTTGGCTGAGGCTTGTCTCGCCCGCTGCGACCTGTGCATCGACGGTGTAGCTGTGCTTTTTGGGATAGGCGCTCACGAACCAAAGCAGGATCGACACCGCCAGGATGACCGTGCCCGCCTTGCTCAGGTAGATCCAGGCACGCTCGCTCATCTTCTTGATGAGCGCACGCGAGGTCGGCAAGCGATAGGGCGGCAGTTCCATCACGAAGGGGGCATCGGCGCCCTTCAACACCGAGCGACGCAAGATGAAGGCGAGGATCAGGGCCAGCAGGATGCCAACCGTGTAGATGCCCCACAAGGCGGGTGCTCGCCATGCAGGTGCAAAGAAGGCCGGAATGAGCAACATCCAGATCGGCAAGCGTGCGCCACAGGACATCAGCGGCAGGACCAACATCGTGGTCAGGCGGTCGCGCTCGTTTTCGAGAGTACGGGTGGCCATGATGCCAGGAATCGAGCAACCAAAGCCGGTCATCATTGGCACGAAGCTCTTGCCGTGCAATCCGAAGCGGTGCATCACGCGGTCCATGACGAAGGCGGCACGGGCCATGTACCCGGTGTCTTCGAGCACGGCCAGGCCGAGAAAGAGCAGCACGATGTTGGGCAAGAACACCACGACGCCCCCGACGCCGGCGATGATGCCTTGCACGATGAG
>JAHEAK010000194.1 GCA_024642805.1 Kofleriaceae bacterium
AGACCGCGCACGTATGACTCGTCGATGGCGAAGACCTCCGGTGTCCACTCCGGCAAGAGGTCCCAACCGCGTGTACCAAGGCCATAGGCGCTCAAACGAGTGCGTGCGTAGATGTTCTCGCTGCTGGTGAGGGAGGCCTCCAGCGCCTGGCGTCTGAACGAAGGGTCGTGCAGATAGCGCTGGCCCTGGTCGAGAAGCCAGGCATCGGTCCAGGGTTTGGACGCGTCGATGAGCTCGGCGTCGACAGCTTGCTCCACACCCTGCTCGCTGACGGCCCTCGCTTCGCCACGCTCGTCAGGTTCCCGGGTTGAGGAAGGTCCATGCTGGTCGCGATCGCCTCGAGTGCATGCCGAAGCCGCAAGCACGACACAGGCGATCCGCGCCAGGTCTCTCACGTCTTGATGATCTGTGGCTGGTCGCGCTCGAATTGTGGAGAGCGCACGGTGGTCAGCTTGCCGTCTAGCTCGACATCGACTTCCAGGACGTGCATGACACCAAAGCTCATCGAACCGAGCGCCGAGGAGCCTGCTCCTGACTCGGGAAGCGATAATTTGTAGCTCAGCTTGGCTTCCGTATTCGGCGGCAAGATCTCATCCCAGGGCACGTAGCCACTGTCGTTCCAGATCGTTGGCATGCGTGCCTTGAGCGTGCCGACCATCTTGCCGTCGGCGGTCAAAAGACGCAGCGCGCTGAGTCGCACCTTCACGGGGGCACTGGCCTGCCCGCTAATGGCCAGCTGCAGGGTCGATTGCGTGCAGGGCTGCACTAGGCCTGCGGCGAAGGCGCTGTCCTGCTTGCGCTTGGCTTTCTCCATTTTGGGTTTGGCGTCCATGGTGGAGTTCACGGCCGGCGCCCCTGGATCGGGCAGCGGGTCGGGACAATCTTGCACGATATGCACCGAGGCAATCGAAGGCACCAGGGTGTTGGCCGCAGCGACGGGCGCGGCGTCGGAAGCAGTGACTGCAGGCGTCACAGGAGTTGCAGGGGGCTGGCTTGGCGCCTTCGACGCGCTCTCGTCGCTGGCAGCACATGCGGAGGCTAGTAGTAGCAGGGCGAGTGCGAGGCTTCGGCGCTTCATCGCTTAACAATAGTGCAAAGCACTGGTCGCAACAAGCAGCTCGCTTGCGCCTCAGGCTGTGATCGGCACGACAAAAAGCAGTGGCCAGGCAGGGGCCCTCCGAGTAGGGTGCGGCCATGCGTTTGCCAGTCCTTTTGTTGCCCATGTTCCTCGTTGCCTGTGGCGGCGATAGTCAGAGCAGGCCTGATGGCGCCCCAGGCGATGGCGACGCTGGTACGCAGCCCGACGCTCGCACGGGCCCCTTGCCGACCACCTGCACTGGGGCATGCTCGACCATGACGCTGAACGTCAGCTTCGGCGATGTGAATCGAAGCTTCGATCGCGCCTTCTTTGGCCTGAGTGCGCCTTCGCAGTCGGATAGTGGCGAATGGGAAATCTACATCGAGAACAACGCCGGCGATGACGATGCTTGCCCGACGCTAACATCTCCAACGCCTCAGTTCATTCTGACGGTTGCCGGCCTGGCCTTGCCCGATGACGCGTCGGTCTCGGGGACGGCGACCCTGGTTGATTTTGAAGGTGCACTCCTAACCGATACGGTCTTTGAAGAGGCAAGTGCCAACACCCTCAGCTGGACGGCTGCCGATGTCTGTCTTGCCTGCGCGGAAGGCAACGAAGCCGATCGCGCCGACCGCATGATCGCCTTTGATATCGACGCGACCTTCTCTGAGGGCAGCATCGCAGGTCACAGCTACGCAACGCACTGCGAGAGCCTCGACAAGCTCGAATAGCAGCGTAGCCGGGCGCCATGCGGGGCGCCCACACCGGTGTCAGGAGTCGCGCGTGTTGCTCTGGGAAGCTCGCCATGCTCGCCACTTGCTCTGCGCGAGCGAGCGCTCGTGTTTGCTGCCAAAGGGGTCATAGAGCAGCTCGGTGTGCTTGGTTAGCGCCCGCAGATTGGCCGCCGCCTGCACACGAATTTCGCTGCGAGCGTGCCCCAGCGCTTCGATGAGCCAGTCCACGCGATCTTTGGATTTGTTCTTATGCCACCACCGACGCCACTTCTTGGGCTCAGAAGCAAAATCGGCGCCGGTGAGCTCGATGAGCCCCCGTTGGGCGAAGGCCGCGTCCTCCAGCTCAGCAAGCAGGTCGATCAGATCCGGAACCGCCTGTTGGCACCCGAGAACTACGATGGCGTTGCTAGCCATCTCGAGGTGTTCTGGATCATTGGAAGGCTGAAGCTGCTTGCGCAAGAGATCGCAACTCTGTGCTCGCCCAGCGTCGCCGTAGTTGCGCAGCGCCCGAATAGCTAGCTCGCGGATGCCTTCATCATCATCGAAGACTCGCTCGGTGAGGCTTGGCAACAGCGCCTCGGAGCGAATCTCAAAAGCGCAGGCAACGGCATAGTAGCGCAGCTCAGCGGAGGCCTCTCCCATGTGGAAGGACACCACGGGAGCCGCGGCATCACCTAGCTTGCACATGAGCTCAAGAACCGGACCGCGCTTCGATGCCAATTGCTCCCGGCTCGACTGCGACCTAGGCATGGTGAGTTTGCCGGGGAAGTGCCGCTCCAGGTGCGAGAGTGTCTCAGGCAACGCGTTCTTGGCATCCAGCACGGCCGACTCGAAGAGCTCTGGCGCGCCACTCTCCAGCCTTGCGAACAACTCGACCATCTCGGCCTTGGGAGGCTTGCGCCGAGAGGAGCTCTGCCCAGGTTGCAGCGAGACCTGTGCTGGCTCTTGCTCTCCTCGCTGCTTGACAAGGTAGCGACACGCCGCGTCAGCGCTCATGTCTGCGATTGCGAGCAACTCGGTGACTCTGGCAATCGGAAAGCTCTTGTCAGGACTGTGGGCCATGGCGATCGCCACCACCCGGTCTCGAATAACGATGGGAATGAGCAGTGCCGAAGGCAAGAGCTCGCCCCCGCACAGCGCACTGAATGCTGACCTGAGCGTTGGGTCGTCGGCAAAGAGCGGTCCGACGAAGAAGCTTTGCGAGCGCATGACCTGCGCAAAGGAGGATTGGCTATCGACGGCCAAGGCGGTCGTCTTGATCGCCCGTTCATCGAGGCCACTGACATCTAGCCGCAGATAGCCCTCGGCCCTATCGTGCCGAATGGCGAAGAGGATTCCTTGGGACGCGCGCCGACGCATGGCGCGAAGCAGCAAGATAAAGGCTTCG
This sequence comes from Kofleriaceae bacterium, assembly GCA_024642805.1. GTDB lineage: Bacteria > Myxococcota_A > Polyangia > Haliangiales > Haliangiaceae > NORP324. The sequence goes on from JAHEAK010000194.1 coordinate 3,200, forward strand.
TCTCGATCGTCGCAGCTGGCCATGGCTTCGCGTGCCTCTTCGACAGAGAGGGGGCCGACATCGCGTGCTGGCTGGGTAGGCAGATCGGTCTCAGCGCTCCTGCTCTCAGCGCTCCTGCTCTCGGTAGCGAGAGTGACTGCCGGTGCTTGGACTGACGCCGCGGCTGTGTCCACTGGGGCCGCGGCCGCCTGTGCGGAGTGCGAGTCTCCCGCTGACTCTGACTGCGCCATTGCGCCGACCATTGGCTGGCTGCCCATTGGCTGGCCAACCATTGACTGGCGGCCCACCGGCTGGGGCATCGTAGTGCCTCGGTGTCGGGCAGGAAAGAGCGATAGGACCTCTGGCGAGGCATGAACACGGGCTTCTTCTGATACGAGTGCGGTGCTCAGATACTCGTCCAAGAGCTGCACTTGCGACCTGGGTAGCCACCGAAACGCCACGCCAACGACGAATTTTTCGCCTCGTCGCTCCTGTCGAACGACCTGGCCCGGGAGGTTGAGGCAGCGCACGGCGAGTCCATGGACGCTTCGGCGCTCCGCTCTCGCCTTGCCCCTGGCGAAAATAGAAGCCATGCCAGTCACGGCGCGCTCCTCTTCCAGTGCCATCAGGCCCGCGTCCCCGCTCAATAGAATGGTAACGGTGATCGCTTGGGAAATCTCTGGGCTCTCGTTGCTGAGCAGAGCGCAACCCGTCTTGGAGATGTCGACAAGGCGCGCGGCAAACGCATGATCGGTGGAGCACTCGACCACAATGTTTCTAACGACCCGCTGGATGCGTGGTCGCAGAGTGCCTTCTTCAGCCACGGTGAGCTCGCTTGCCAACGAGCAGGTGTTTCGAGACAGGCCTCCGAGGGGTTTTACTCGGAGGCCTGCGTCTGGAGGTGCCACCCAGATTTGAACTGGGGATACATGGTTTTGCAGACCATTGCCTTACCACTTGGCCATGGCACCAAAGCTTCATCAATGTGTCACGAATGATTTCCTCGAGCAAGGTACACCACCTTAGTTCGTCAGCACTTCGATGTTGTTTCGCTTGAGGAGATCGCCGGTGAGGGTCTCTAGCAATGCCGCTGCGACAAGCGCATCAACGACGGCACGGGCGCGACTCACGCTTGCCAACTCGAGTTCGGCTTGTCGTTCCAACACATCAAAGTTGGTCGACTTGCCGACTTGAAAGCGCGCATTCTCAACGGCCAGGTTCTGCTGCGCCAATTCGATGGCTGTGTCAGTCACGGCAACACGTCGACCGGCCGTGCGCACCAAGTTGACCGCTCGCACGACTGCCACGGAGATCCTTCGACGCAGCACTTCGGCCTCGAGGTTGAGGCTGCGCTCGACAGCCTCGGCATTCATGTATTGACCTTCGGCTGTGCGGTTGCCCAGTTGCTTTTCGAAGAGTAAGCCGGCAGCAAGCCTTGGATGGCTAAAGGTACCCAACTGAGTCAGCACATTGTTCGCGTCGTCGGAGCGAGCTGTCGGTCCGGCGCTCATGGTGAGGTCCAGTCGCGAGTCGCGGGCGTCTCCGCGAACGGCGACGTCCACGCGAGCCCGCTTGCGTTGGAACTCGAGTTTGGCGAGGCGAGGGCTCTGGGCGAGAGCCCGTGTAATAGCCTCATCCAGGTTGATGTTTGCCTCGGCAAAATTGAGCGTCTCGGTTGGCTGGAGATCGATCTCGCCAGGTCCGATCTCGAGACCCGCGAGTTGGCGTACCTCCAAGCTGCGCTCGGAAACCTCGATGTCGGCGAGCATGACCGCTTCCGACTTGACAGCGATGGCCTGTTTGACGGGAAGGGCGGCTGTTGGAGCGAGGTTGCCAACACGCACTATCGCCAAGGTTATTCGCAATTGTTCCGAGGCCAGATCGAGTGCTCGAACTCGAATGTCGCGAACCTGGCTGGCGTACACCAACTCCCAGTAGGCGCTAATGATCGAGCGTGTCAGCTCCAGACCTTCAATGGTCAGGTCGACGGTTGCCTCGTCAACACGCAGCTTGGACTTCGCCAACTCTGCGCGCGCGACCTTTTCGCCATAGCCCCGAAGCAGCGGCTGAAATAACTTTGCGCTCAGCCCCGCGGACAGTGTCTTGCTGTCAGCAAAGATGAAGTCCATCGCCGGGCCATCATCTTTGAAACGCTCGCGAGCATAGTCGGCTCCTGCACTGAGCGAGAAGGTACCGCCGGTGCGAAGCTCGCGACGAAAACCCGTACTGAGGCGCACCGCATCTAGTGCTGTTCGCCCTGGCAGAAAGGCGCCCTCTAGCGACGGGCGATCGAGTTCTAAGCGACCTTCGGCGTAGAGCGTCCAGTCGTCGACGCCAGCTTGAGAATGCCGGTTGCCCTCTTCCGCTTCGATGTTGACCTCGACCTGACGAAAGCCCGGATTTTGGCGAATGGCGGCCCCTAGGGCTTCCTTTAGGCTCATAGGCGTGGCCGCTTGCCGGTTGGCTTCCTCAGCGCTGCTGGGCTCGGGATTCTCGCTAGCGGTCTGGCTGTGGCCCAGGACGGGCCAGCTGCTGCACATAACGCCGATCGACAGCGCGAGAAAGTGTCGTCGGAGTGTGGTCGTGTCCATGGCGATTCCTTTCGGCAATGTGCTGCGCACTGCCCGCGAGTTAGTACCAGGACCAGGCCTGAACGAAGAGGGAGCGTAGAACGCGGCGATAGATCACCGAGCCAAGCGGTCTGCTGCCGAGCGAGATCTTTGCCTTGCCCGTAGTGTGAACGCGCAACAGCTTTTGCGGATCCGAAATTTTCGAGAGCACCGAAACCGTCGTCGACAAGCTGCCGTCCTTCTCTACGAAGGGCTCGATGGAGTCGAGGTTTCCTGAAAGCACCATCGTCGGAAACTGAAATGGCCGCAGAGATACCCGCTGTTTGAGGCTCACGTCGCCAAACTCGCTCTCTTCGACTCGAATGCGCGCAACCAGATCGTCTGTGTTGATGATCTCGAGCGCCGTACTACCCCGCTCGAGGTATTTGCCAACCAGCCCCCTCAGCTCAGCATCCGAGGTGATCACGCGGCCGGCTTTGGGGGCATGAAGGACGGTCCATTCCAGGTGCTGAGCAAGCTCGGCACGCTGGCCCTCAAGTTGCTCGACGGCCGCCACCGCTTGTTCGATTTCTTCAGGCCGATAGCCGTTTGTGAGCCGGAGTAATTCCTGCTTGGCCTGATCCAGAACCTTTCTGGCCTGCAAGTTTTCGCTACGAGTGCGATCGAGCTCCGCGACGGCTACGGCATTCTCTGCAACCAGGGTTTCTTGGCGGCGAAGATCAAGTCCAGTCATGCGCACGGCGGCCTGCAGCTCCTGTACTCGATACCGAACAGTCTCGATCTCTTCCTCGCGGAAGCCCTTCTTCATCATCTTGAGGCGTGCGCTCGCCTCCACGATCTGCGCATCCACCTTGGCGATCTCGAGCTTCTTCTCGATGTCGAGGAGACGCACCACGGGTTGGCCCTCAGTGACCAGGGCGTCCATCTCGACCAGCACCTCGGTCACGGTTCCTGGCGTCATGTTGCGCACGCTCACCGGGCGCACGGAAATCATCTCAAAGTTGCCGGTGATGGACAGTGGATAGGGGATAAACATCACCAACACGAGAATCACCATGACAGCGATTCGACGCGGCCATCCAGGCTCACGCACTCGGTCGAGGAGGTCCGCCAAGAACTCGAAGGCACGGCGCAGGAAGTTCATCGTTGCAGCTTTCTCCGGCATCCCACGGCAACTGGCCCTTGGAAGTGCCGGGCTTTTGCGGGGCCCATTGCTTTGAATCTATTCATTCGTTTGCTCTGCATCTACCACCACGCCCAAAACTTCACATAGAGCGAGCGCACCACTCTTCTTTCCAAGATTCGATAGATCGGCTCGCGACCGACGTTGAATTTCGCGACGCCACTGGTACCAACCGGCCATACAACCGCCGCCGGAGCCAGGCGGCTAATCACGCCCAGAGTGCCAGAGCTATGTGTGTCGCTCGCCAGCACAGCCCGACCGATGCGGTCCACATGGGTATGGATGGCGCGCTGTGGTTTCTGGACCGCGCGCAAGCGGATGGGCAGCCCTGGCGCGAGCACATCCCCGTATCTCTCGGGCACGTCCATGCGCGCCACCATCTGGGCAGGATCCGTGATCTCCAAGATGCTATCGCCTCGCTTGAAATGGCGGCCGATTCGACTATTTCTGACCGGCTCCGTTGTGTTCACGAAACCATCACTGAGCGCGCGCACCTCGCTCCAGTCGAGCTGTTGTTGAATCTGTGCCAGGCGCAGCTCTTGAAGCGCCAGGCGTGCCTCGGCGATCTCGATCTTTTCGGGCCTCTCGCCAGCGCTCAGTAGATCCAGGCGACTTTGCGCCGCGCCGAGACGTGAGGCTGCCTTCGTGACCTGGGTCTCTCGCTGGTCCATCGCTTTCTGGGAGGTCGCCTCGGCCTCTTGAAGACCGCGTTCGCGTTTCAGCAGTCTCCTGGCATAGGCCAGGCTCTCACGGGCCCCGTGCCGCGCCTCGCGTCCGACGGCAATGGCCTCTGAGCGCGAGCCCGCTCGCATAAGCTTGAGGTCTGCGCGAGCGTTGTCGAGAGCAGCCTGTGCCGTTCGCTTGGCATTGCGGGCCTCTGTGCTATCGAGATGGGCGACGACATCTCCCTTCTGCACCCACTGGCCAGTTTCAACAGAATAACTCTCAACGACGCCGTCGATGGGAGAGCGAACACTCGCCGTTGATTCACTCACGACCGTAAAAGGGACACTCACGTGTTCGGTGTAGGGAATGAAGCCCAGCAACACGATGGGCGTCGAGACCAGCAGAAGGCGAGGAACAGCTTTTTTCAAGAATCCCGCCAGGTCGAAAATGGGAGCGAGCAGCTGACGCCCAAAGGCACGCCAGCCCTGCGACCAGCCCAGACGCATCAGCTCGGCAGTGGAACTGAGAAGCGGTGGCACCCAACGCAAGAAGGGCCAACCAGTCCGATCCATGAAGGCCCAGACCAGCAAGAGGAAGCCGATGAGTTGGAAGGTCCCAATGGCGAACACCAAGAGGCGCGACGCGAGTACGAAGAAGAAGACCAGGAGGAAGAGAAACTGCACCGGCGCCCAGATGAGGTAGACGATGCCTTCCTTGTCACTGGCTTCGGGAACGACGACCTGCTGGCGGAGGATCTTGCGTTTGACCAGCGCCAGCACGTACGCGCGAGCCTTCTCGGTGAGGCCAGAGATATCGAGCATGGTGCACACGATGTAGTAGCCATCACCACGAACAAAGGGTGTGAGCGTCACCGCTGCAGC
>JAHEAK010000837.1 GCA_024642805.1 Kofleriaceae bacterium
GGCTGGGCACCAGTCGCCAGTGCCAGCTGCACGCGCCCGTGCAAGAACTCGTACTCGATGCGGAAGGCCAGCACTCGCAAAAGTTGTGAGCGACGCAGGAGTCGCTCATCATCGGCGAGCCGTCGCGCCGCCTGATCGGCTCGCCCATGGTAGAGCTCGGCTTGCACCAAGGTGAAAAGTCCGTAGAAGTGCTGCAAGAGATAGCTCTGAGCCTTATCGGGCCAGCTGGCCAGTGCGTCTTCGACATCCAGGATGGCGTGCTCGGCTTTGTCAGCCAGCACGTGGTGCAGACCGTGCTTGGTGCGCAGCATGACTTCCAGAAAGCGGCGACCCGCACGGGCGTACTGCAGGGTGAGATGCGGAACCATGCGATTGATCGCGCGCATGTCGCCGTGAATCGCACGAGCGGTCAGAGAGATGATCTGCACGGACTCGAAATCCCACCCCTCGCCACGGCCCGCAGCGCGCCAGTGTTCCATGGCTTTGGCGAAGTGCTCCACCGCTTGCGGCCATTGATGACCGATGGAGGCCTCATAGAAGCCCTGGCCATAGCGTAGATAGGACAGGGACGCTGGGGTTTCGAGCTTGTGCGCCAGCGCCTCGGCCAGACTAAGAAAATGTCTGGCCATGCGATCGTCGCCGCGCGCCGAGCCCGTCACACTGCGCATGATGAACAGGCGCGCGTGCAATTCGTCGTTATCCAGGCGCATGCCGTCCAACATGGCCCGCTGACTGCACACCAGGCCACGCAGGCTATCGCTGAGACTCAAGGAGCGAGCCAGCTCCGATGCGATGCTTGCACGCGCCTGTCGCTGCGCGATGTCGGCCTTGCCGGTGCTCAGTGCCGGCGTGTCGCCCATGCGGCGCAGCGCCAGCTGATTGCGCCCAATTTGCAACAAGGTTCGAAGTGGCGTGCGCGGCAAGCGCCAACCAACGGCGCGCGTGAGCTGGGCGGCTTCGTCGAAGCCTTGCTCGAAGCGCCCCATCGCAAAGAGCTGTTGCACCATGCGCAGACGCAGGGCGCTGTGCTCCAACGCGGGCGTGGCCTCGAGAGCCTGGGCAAAGGCGCTAGCGGCATCGGCGGCGCGCCCCGCTTCGACCAGAGTGTCGCCCCACAACATCAGCAAGCGCCTGCGCTCTTCGAGCTCAAAGCGGCCCTGCTCGATGGCCATCGACAAGAGCTCGGCGGCCTGCGAAAAGTCGAGACTGCGACGCGCCTCCTCGGCCGCGCGCAGAGCCCAATAGCTGGCCTTGCTGGCCTGTTCGGCCGCCAACCAGTGATGCGCGAGTCGATGCGAAGCGGAGTCCACGCTCAGCTCGAGGGCCTGGGCCAAGGCCAGGTGCAAGGCCCGCTTGCGCTCGGCATCCATGCCGCCCAGCACGGCGTCGCGAACGCGGCCGTGATAGCACTCGAAGGCTTGTTCCTTGCGACCACTGGAGGTGCGCACCAGGTGCACGGCTCGCAAGGCGCGCAGCGCATCGGCGCACACAGCTGGGCGCAGAGCCGCCGCCGTCTCCAGGGCTTCGATGGCGAGCGGCTGCCCTGCCACGGCCACGATCTCAAGCAGGCTGCTCTCGGCCTCGGAGAGCGCATTCACGCGCGCGCGCACCAGCTGCTCGACCGAGAGCTCGCGATCGCTGCGCAGCTCGGCGAGGGCTGCGGCGCGGCACAACTCGGTCAGGAAGAAGGCGTTGCCAGCGGCCTCCTTGACAATGCGCTCGCTGCGCTCGCTGGCGGCGTCGCCAAGGATCTGACTCACGATCGCTTCACTGGCGGTGCGACTCAAGAGCGGCAGCTCGAGGGTCGAGACCGCGTCACCGAGTGTGCGCAGGAGCTCACCAAGGCCGGTCTCGACGGTATCGGCGTCTCGACAAGCCAAGACGAGCATCACCGCCGGCATGAGCGGCGGCACAAGCAAGTCGGCGAGCAGCGCACACGACTCCCTGTCGGCCCACTGCATGTCGTCGATGAAGACGACCACAGGACGATCGGTGGCGAGCTTGCGAAAGGTCTCGCGCAAGGCGGCGTAGGCGCGATCGCGACGCTCTTGTGGATCGCTTGGGGCTTCCTGTCGACGACGCTGTGCCACCGCGGCCACGCGTCCCAACACGGGGAAGAGTAGTGGCAAGAGATGGGGCTCTTGTGGACAGAGCACGCCGGCATCGAGCTCGGGAAGGTTGCGCCAGAAGCGACTGAGACCGTCGACGACTTCATCCATGGCGCGATGCGAGACGGTCTCGCGCTCGTAGCAGCGCCCACGCAAGATGACGGCATCGCGATGGCGCGTGCGCAGCTGCCGCAAGAACTCGGTGATCGCCGAA
>JAHEAK010000838.1 GCA_024642805.1 Kofleriaceae bacterium
GTGCTGTAGACGACGCCCATGCCACCTTCACCGATCTGGCCGCAGACACGGTAGTTGCCAAGGACTTCCCCAATCATCCAGGCGCTGAGCCTAGCATGCTGACCAGGCGGCTAGCGGCTTGCCCCTAGCAAATCCATCCGACAAGGAGCTCGGGCTTACTTCGTCGGGTCGTCGTTGGCAGGAGCGCTCTCGCTTTCCGGCGCGAGTTCCTCGGTTTCGATGTAGGCGACTGCACCCATGAGCGGCCTCAGCTGGTTCTCGTCGATGTCTGGCAAGGTCGGCTCTGGATCGAGCTGAGGGTCTCCTTCGGGTTGGGTGACGACGGGCGCTTCGTAGCCGAGCTCATGCACCGGGTGCTCCACATGGCTGGGCGCGCCCTCATCAGCCAGGTAGGGCAGGGCTCGCCCCGTCGAGCCGCTTGCGACCAAGGATACGCCAAGGGCAGAGAGCGCGCCCAGGCCGGCACCGAGCGCGGCCTGCTTGCGTCGGGTGCGGCGCAGACCCACGGAGCAGTCGTTGGTCATGACGGTTCCGTCTTTGCGCTGAAAGAAGCGCACACAACGGTCCTCACCCGAGGCCCCGAGCAAGTTCTCGACCTGCTCAGTGCTCATGTTCGAGAGCTGGTAGACGCTCTTGTGGCAGGCCGCACAGAAGCGCACGGCCTCGTCGCCTTTCATAGAATCCCAGTCGGCGTTACATGGGCTGGCGATCTTCAGACGAATACGTTTATTGGCTTCCATGAGCCTTGCAACGCGCCCCCGCGTACAAAGGTCTAAGAGTAATTCTGTGAGGAGGCATGCTTTTCGAGGTGAAGGTGGGTTGCCGCTCACCATTCACCGCGTGACCGCTTCACAAGCGACGTTCAATTTTGGAACATTCATCCTCTTAATACGCCGACCGAAAGAAAACTCGGCACGCGCGAAAAATTCGCAGTCCTCAATTTCCGTCGAACTCTGTAGAAATCACTAGCGCACTGACCACGGGCTTTAGTAGTGTCCGCAATTGCCGTAAAGATCAGCGCGCAAAACCGGGGGGCTTTGTGTTCAACGCGAAGAAGTACAAGTTACAGCAAGTCGAAGCATGGAACGGGGTCGCGCGTAGTTTCGGCCAGGGCTTCTCGGGGCTAGCTTTGCCAGCTACGCTCAGAATGATACAAGGGGCCCGATTGCAGCCCGAATTCCAGGTTTTGGAAGTCGCGTGTGCAAACGGCTCCGACGCCTTTCTGACCGCCGAACAACTTGGACCGAGCGGCAAGGTCACTGGCATCGATCTCGCGCCGACCATGATCGAGGTGGCTAACGCAACCAAAGAAAGCCGCGGCGTTCGCAACGTCGACTTTCAAGTTATGGATGCGGAGAAGTTGTCTTTCTCAACAGCAAGCTTCGACGCGGTTCTGTGCAAATGGGCCCTTGAGCAATTCACGGATTCACACGGCGCGATGAAAGAGGCGGCTCGGGTTCTCAAGCCTGGCGGCGTCTTCTCCACGATGGTGGTTGGTCGCGCCGAGCGATCCAAGTTCCTAACTCTCGGTCCCTTGGAAATTTTCCGAATCAATCCTGATCTCATCACCTCGGAGGATGGAGCACCCTCCACTTTTGACCTGGGAGGGGAAGGTTCTCTTGCCGCCGCCTACAATGCGGCCGGCTTCGTCAACGTCCACACTCGCGCCTACACCCTCATGGTTACCTGCGCGGACGGCGAGACCTACTGGGAGCAGATTTGGAATGGTAACGGTTACATGCGCCACAAGCTTGTGCAGGCCGGACCCGCCGTCCTGGAGATGGCCAAACGCGCGACCATGGCAACCGCCAACAGCTACTGCGGTGTCGATGGCATTCGCCTTCCCTTTGAAGTCGTGCTGGGTACCGGTGAGAAGCCAAACAAAGGTCGTCACGCGGTGCAACCCGCCACCCACCTCAAGGGGCTCGACGAGCTGGCGAGCGAGACTTCATCGGTCCGTGGTCTGGATGTGACGAGTGTCTACCAGCTGATGCAAAACCCCGGCACGGTCGTTATCGACACCCGCAGCTCCGAGGAGTTTGCGGCGGGACGACTGCCAGGCGCGGTGCACATTGGACGCGCTGATCTAGAGCTTCGCATCGAGCAAGCCGTCAACCTGGCCTCGACCAAGCAAATCGTTCTGTACAGTTCCACTGGGCGAACGTCTCGGCTCTCGGCCGCGACGCTCAACGAGATGGGCTACCGTGGTGTGGTTTCGTTGGACGGCGGCTACCAAGCGTGGATCCAGCAGCAGGGTCCCGTGGTTACTGAAAGTGCCTACTAGGCGCCAGCGAGGCTATGTCGATGCATCAGAACTGGA
>JAHEAK010000195.1:0-5541 GCA_024642805.1 Kofleriaceae bacterium
ACCTTCTTCGATAGCCCCGCAGCGTGGGCGCAACCTGCGCCCGATTCACGGCCCGCACCAGCTCCCAAGCCCGACTACGAAGCGGCCAAAAAGCACTACACCTTGGCAGAAGAAGCCGCCGCCAAGAAGGACTGGAGCACGGCCGCCAAGGAATACGGCATCGCCTACGACATCACTCGCGATGCGGTGCTCTTCTTCAAGCTCGGCAATGCCTACCAACTCAGCGGCGACTGCACCCGAGCGGTCGAGTACTACGATCGCTATTTGAAAGAAGCCTCCCCTTCGGAGGAGTACACGCTCGACACGCAAAATCGCATGCACGAGTGCCAGAGCAGTCACGCAGCCACCACCAGCGAGAGCGGCCAGAGCAACGGCGATGTCAGCAACGAGGTGAGCGAGGTCGGCGACAGCCCTATCGCACCCACCCTTGGCAACGACGACGCCGATGACGCTCCACAGCCCGAAGGTCAGCCGTCTTTTCTCGACGAAGAAGTGACCTGGCAGCAAACCGCCGCGTGGACTTCGGTCGGCGTATCCGTTGCGCTGCTCAGTGCCAGTGCTGTGCTCGGCCTCTCGGCAAAGAGTCGCGAGGAAGACATCGACAATCTCATCCGCTACACCGACGCCACGGGGCGTCCTGCGCCCTTCAACAGCACCGTGCAGTCGCGCTATGAGACGCTCCAGGACGAAGGGGATCAACTCAACAGCCTGAGCATGGTGGCCCTGGGCATGGCCGGTGTGAGCACGGTGGCAGCCATTGTCTTCTTTGTCTTGGATGACTCGGCGAGCGAAGAGAGCGCCGGGCTCAGCAGCGTGACCCCTACCGTCGGCAACGACTCCTTTGGCATCAACGCAGGCTTCTCTTTCTAGGATGTACATGACGCACTCACCGACCCAACGCTTCGCTCTGCTGCTCTTCGCTCTGCTCATGATGAGTCCGGGGCTAGCGGGCTGTTTTACCGCCCCAGAGCCGGAATGCGCCTTCGCCTGTGGGGAGGACAAAAACTGCCCCAGTGGCTATCGCTGCGCGGGCGACGGCTGGTGCAAGCGCAATGACGTCGATGAGTCCTTCGTGTGCTCGACGGTGTCGCTGGTCGACGCCGCTGCGGGTGGCGATGGCAATGTCGACCTCGATGCGGCGCTCATCGACGCGGCTCCAGCTGATGCGGCGCTCATCGACGCCGCAGTCATCGACGCCGCCCCCATTGATGCCGCTATCATCGACGCAGCGCCCATCGACGCAGCGCCCATCGACGCCGCACCCATCGATGCCGCCCCCATTGACGCCGCCCCCATTGACGCCGCACCCATCGATGCCGCCCCCATCGATGCCGCCCCCATTGACGCCGCCACGATCGATGCTACGCCCATCGATGCGTCCACGATCGACGCTTCCTAAGACTTCACGCAGCGCTCCACTTCAAGAGGTACTCAGAACGTGTTTGGACTCTTCAGCAAAGAAAAATCGTTTAACAAGCTCGCCGAACGGGTGACCAATCCGCTCGCGCAGTCCCTCGACCGCTGGGGTGCCATGGAAAAGCTGCGCGACAAAGGCGACGAGGAGGCCATCTACGCCCTCTGCAAGCGCTTTTCGATCACGGCCGACAAGACCATCGAAGACCAGCAGGAGAAGGACTGGACCGTGGCGACCTTGGTTGCCCTTGGCCAGGACCGTGCCTTGCCGCCCCTGCGCAGGTACATGAAGAATGCCAAGCAGCTTGGCTATGCCCTCAAGGTTCTCGGGCAAATCACCACCGAAGACACGATCTTCGAGGTCATCGACGAAATCTTGGCCGACGAGGAGCCGGGCTACGTTCGCGACCCCAAGCGACGCATCGATATCATCGAGTGGTTGGGACAATGCGACGCCAACCCCAAAGAGATCGTGGCTCGCGTTCTGCCCTATGTCGAAGACTTCGACGAGAACGTTCGCTTCAAGAGCATCGAAACCATCACCTACAAGCCCGACCCGAGCGCGGCCGAGACCATTTGCCGAGCTATGGTTCGCAGCGAGGAAGAGAGCAAGCGCTTTCAAGTGCGCTGCGCCGAGCTGCTTGCCGAGAAGGCCTGGCCCGTCGGTAGCCACAAGGCCGAAGTGCAGGCACTACTGCCAACCATCCTCGATAAGTTCAGCCTCGAAGGCGACACCCTGAAAGCCCACTGAACGTGCCAAAACGCAGCGATATCAAAACGGTCTTGATCCTCGGCTCAGGCCCGATCGTCATCGGTCAGGCATGCGAGTTCGACTACTCGGGCACGCAAGCGTGCAAGGCCCTCCGCGAAGAGGGCTTGCGCGTGGTGCTGGTCAACAGCAATCCAGCCACGATCATGACCGATCCGGGCATGGCAGACGCCACCTATATCGAGCCTCTGACCGTCGAGGTCCTCGACCAGATCATCGCCAAGGAAAAGGTCGATGCCATCCTACCGACTCTCGGTGGCCAGACGGCACTCAACCTGGCCATCGCGGCCGCCAACGCCGGCCTGCTCGAGAAGCACGGAGTTATTCTGATCGGTGCGCAGCTCGACTCGATCGAGATGGCCGAGGATCGCGAGCTCTTCAAACAGGCCATGACTCGCATTGGTCTGAAGACGCCGCGCTCCTCCTATGTCACCTCCCTGGCGGAAGCGCGCGCGTGCATCGCCGACATTGGCTTCCCAGCCATCTTGCGGCCCTCTTTCACCATGGGTGGCGCCGGCGCAGCGATCGCCTACAACGCGCAGGACTACGATCGCCTGGTCCAGTGGGGCCTCGATCAGAGCCCGCGCCATCAACTGCTCGTCGAGCAGAGCGTGCTCGGCTGGAAAGAGTACGAGCTCGAGGTGATGCGCGACCACATGGACAACGTGGTCATTATCTGCTCGATCGAGAACTTCGACCCGATGGGTGTGCACACAGGCGATTCGATCACCGTTGCACCAGCGCTGACCCTCACCGACAAGGAATACCAGCGCATGCGCGACGCCGCCCTGGCTGTCATTCGCGAGATCGGCGTCGACACTGGCGGCTCCAACATCCAGTTCGCGGTCAACCCTGACAACGGCGATCAGATCGTCATCGAGATGAACCCGCGGGTGAGTCGCTCGAGCGCGCTGGCCTCGAAGGCGACCGGCTTCCCCATCGCCAAGCTGGCCGCCAAGCTAGCCATTGGCTACAGCCTCGACGAGATTCGCAACGACATCACCAAGGTCACGCCGGCCAGCTTCGAGCCCTCCATCGATTACGTGGTGGTCAAGATGCCGCGCTTCAACTTCGAGAAGTTTCCCGGCGCCTCCTCCGAGCTTGGCACCCAGATGAAGTCGGTTGGAGAGGCCATGTCGATCGGCCGCACCTTTCGCGAGGCACTGGGCAAGGCGGTTCGCTCGCTGGAAACCGGTCGCGATGGCCTCGACCTGGTCGAGACCGACTCGGTCGACGAGCTCGAGCGCATGGTCGCCAAGATGGGCCCCGATCGCATCTACCAGCTGGCGCACGCCTTCCGCCTGGGCATGAGTCCCGAGCGCGCGCACGAGCTCACGCACATCGACCCATGGTTCTTGCATCACCTGCACTCCATCGCGATGGCCGAGTGTGAGATCAGCGAGCTCGGTGTGGAGCAAGCGTTAGAGCCCGAGCGACTGCGCGCCTACAAGCGCATGGGCCTGAGCGATCGACGCATCGCCAGACTCCTTGGCGAAGGTTGCAACGAGCAAGCGGTTCGAGACAAGCGACACGCGGCCGGCGTTCGCCCGGTGTACAAGCGCGTCGATACCTGCGCGGCTGAGTTTGCCGCCGATACGCCCTACCTCTATTCGAGCTACGAAGAGGAGTGCGAAGCAGCCCCCACCGACAAGCGCAAGGTCATGATCCTTGGCGGCGGTCCCAATCGAATCGGCCAGGGCATCGAATTCGACTATTGCTGCGTGCACGCGGTGATGGCCCTGCGCGAGCTCGGCATCGAGACCATCATGGTCAACTGCAATCCCGAGACGGTCTCGACCGACTACGACACCTCCGATCGCCTGTACTTCGAGCCGCTCACACTCGAGGACGTTCTCGAAATCTGCCATGTCGAAAAGCCCGAGGGTGTCATCGTGCAGTTTGGCGGGCAGACGCCGCTCAAGCTGGCTGTGGCCCTGCAAAACGCCGGCATTCGCCTGCTGGGCACCAGCGCCGACGCGATTGATCGCGCCGAAGACCGCGAGCGCTTCGGCGAGTTGCTCGGCAAGCTGCAGCTGCGCGCCCCCGCCTGGGGTATCGCTCGCACGATCGAAGAAGCTCGTCAGGTAGCGGCATCGGTTGGCTATCCGGTGATGGTGCGCCCTTCCTACGTCCTGGGTGGTCGCGCCATGGAGCGGGTCTACGATGAGAGTGAGCTCAGCCGCTACTTCCGAATGGCCGAGGAGGTCGGGCTGCCCGTGCTCATCGATCACTTCCTTGCCGATGCGGTCGAGCTCGACATCGATGTGCTGGCTGACGCCACGGGTGCTGCGGTGATTGGCGGCGTCATGGAACACATCGAGGAGGCAGGCATTCACTCGGGCGACTCGGCCTGTTCCCTGCCCGCTTACTCCCTTTCTAAGCAGCTGGTCGACACCGTCAAGGGCCAGGCGCGCGCCATCGCCAAGGAGCTGGGCGTAATTGGCCTGATGAACATGCAAGTCGCTATCGCGGGCGGCGAAATCTTCATCATCGAGGTCAACCCACGTGCTTCGCGCACGGTGCCCTTCGTATCCAAAGCGGTCGGCACCCCACTGGCCAAGGTGGCCGCCAAGCTCATGATGGGCAAGACCCTGCAGGAGCTGGGCATCACCGAGCAAGAGCCAGCCCACGTCTCGGTCAAAGAGTCGGTCTTTCCCTTCGTCAAGTTCGACGCCGTCGACACCATCCTCGGCCCCGAGATGCGTTCCACTGGCGAAGTGATGGGCATCGACAAGAGCTTCCCGCATGCCTTCTACAAGGCACAGGAAGCCGCTGGCAACGTGCTCCCCAGCGCGGGCTGCGCCTTCCTATCCTTGCGCGAAGCCGACAAGGAGGCCGGTGTAGCGATTGCTCGCGGCCTCGCCCAACTCGGATTTTCTCTGCTGGCCACCCATGGCACCGCCGACTACCTGCGACGTGCGAATGTCGAGGTCACGGGGGTCAACAAAGTGTTGCAAGGCCATCCTCACTGCGTGGACGCCATGGCCAACGGCCAAGTGGACATCGTCGTGAACACGACAGAGGGCACGCAAGCCATCCTCGACTCACACTCTTTGCGCCGCACCGCTCTCACCTGCGGCATCTCCTACTTCACCACCATCCGAGCTGCCAATGCTGCTGTCAGCGCCATTGAAGCCCGCCGCACCGAGGGCATTCGCGTGCAGGCTCTTCAGCAGTACCACTAGCTCTTCTTCAATCTCAGGAATTCTCATGGCAGACAAACGACCAATGACGCCCGCAGGCCACGCGCAACTCAAAGCCGAGCTGCGCAAACTCAAAGACGTGGACCGCCCGGCCAACGCAAAAGCGATCGAAGTCGCCAGGGGGCACGGCGATCTCAGTGAGAACGCCGACTACGA
>JAHEAK010000195.1:5551-8462 GCA_024642805.1 Kofleriaceae bacterium
AAGGCCTCATCGAAGCAAAGATCGACGCGGTAAACACGGCGCTCGCTCTCGCTGAAGTCATCGATCCACTCAGCCTCAGCGGCGAGCGTGTGATGTTTGGCGCCACCGTGACCATCGAAGATGAGGACACCGGCGAAGAGAAGGTTTACACGATCGTGGGCGAGCACGAGGCCGACCTCAAGCGAGGTCGCATCGCCATCACCGCTCCCTTCGCGCGCGCTCTCATCGGCAAAGAGGTCGGCGATACCGCGCAGGTGAAAGCTCCCAGCGGCATTCGAGAAGTGTCCATCACGCGCGTGCAGTGGCTGGCCGTCGACTGAGTTGTCGTTAATGTCCCCGCGCTCTTGTGCGTGCTCGACTGCGTGCTCGACTGCGTGCTCGACTGCGTGCTCGACTGCGTGCTCGACTGCGTGCTCGACTGGGCGGAGCGAGTCTTAGCGGGCGCAGCGAAAGCCCGTGTCGACAGCGCGAAAGCCGGGCATCTCGGCCCGGCGAGCATAGCTCACGCCCAGGAGGCGCGGCTGCAGCCAGGAGCCACTGCGCACCACCCGCCTGGTCTCGACCTTCAGTGGGCTGTCGCGAAGCGGATTGATCGTCGAAAGGTCCGCGTAGCCGCTCTCGGCGTAGTAGTCGCTCACCCACTCGGAGACATTGCCGGCCATGTCCATGGCGCCGTAAGGGCTCTCGTCCCAGACCATGGTGCCAGGGGCAAGGGCGTAGGCGGCGCCGTCGCTATCGTCGCCGACGTAGAACTCGGGAACGTAGAGCGGCAATCCGCCGATGTTGCTAACCGCCTGGCTTGCGAACTCGAGCTCCCACTTGAAACTGAAGCCGCCGTGGTTGGATGCTTGATGCACCCAGCTCGCTCCCCACGGAAAGCGTCGAGCCTCCACACCCCGCGCCGCTTTTTCCCACTCGGCTTCGCTTGGCAGGCGCTTTCCTCGCCACCCACAGTAGTCATTGGCGTCTTGCCAGGAAATATTGCCGACAGGCAACTCGGGCTTGTTGTGGCGCTGATCGCCAAAGAGAAGCGGCGCGATGTCGCAGGCCCCGCTGCGCACACAGGCCCGGTATTGCGCGACGGTGACTTCGTAGCGATCGATTTCGAAGGCGTCGAGTTGCACATCTCGCACCGGCGAGGAGGCGACGAACTGTTGTTCCACGTCTCGACACATGTTGCCAGCAGCGCTGCGATAGTCCTCGGCGCATAGCGAATGCAGGAACTCGAACTCCTCATCGGACTCGGGCCTGCCCATGGCAAAGGGACCGGCCGCTACCTGAACCATGTCGCTCGGTCGCGATGCCAGCACGCTGACCTGCCCGGAGCGAGGAGCAGAGCTATCGCTGCTGCCCCCATGACCGCCCGCGCTCACTTGCAGAAGTGCCAGCACAGCCAGGGGGAGCGAGCGCATAGCTACAAAATAGCCGATCAGCTGCCGTGGAGCCAGGCGCAGGCCCAGCGCAGCTGAAGAGTCGGAGAATCGCTGGATTCGCTGAGCTTGGCGAGCAAGAGCGCGGTGGTGGCCCGCCGGCCCTTGAGGGCGACCAGGGCCTGCATCGCGGCGCCCTGCACCTCGCCGGCGCTGTCAGCGAGCAAGGCCTCGAGGCCCTCCGCCGTCTTCACGCTTGGCAAGGCCGCCAGGCGCAACTCGGGAGCCTGGTCGACGAGTAACTCGGCCAACCGTGCGTGAGCCCGCTCATCGTCGTGGGCCAGCAGGCTCTTGGTGGCGGCCAAGCGCATGCCCGTATGATCGACGGCGCTCAGATCTAGCAAGCGCGACACTGCCAAGGGACCCGGCACATTCTCGAGCGCGCGGGCCAGGCTCATCAAGACCATCTTCGAGCCGCCAGCCTTCAGTGTGTTCAGCTCACTGGCAAATCGCTTGGCATCGAGAGCAGCAGCCGCCTCGATGGCGTGCGCACGAACGCGCTCGTCTTTGTCCTTGAGTAGCTCGACCGCCTTCCAGTAGGCCAGACGTGTGTGCAATCCCAGCTGAGCGGCATCGGCTATGGCAGCCATGCACGCGGCACGCACGGCAGCATCCTGACCGCCCGCACCTTGCAAAAGCGACTTCACGGCCGCCGGGCTCGTGGCTGCCTGTCGACCGAGCGCTTTGGCTGCCGCCGTCTTCTCCGCGCGAGAACTCTGTGCCGAGCCAAGCACGTTGCTGAGCGCGCCCACCTCTTCATCACTCACGAGCACGGAGAAGACCGCAAGCGCTGCGAGTCGAGTCTCGGGGAGCTCACTGGTGAGCCCCTTGGCTGCCGCACCTTTGAGCGCGGCACTCTTGCCAAGCGAGATCAAAGCCTGCGCCGCCGCGCTACTGAGATCCGGCTTGGCTCCATTCTCCCCTGCTGCCAGGGCACTGAGCTGAGCCAGGTCGGCATCGCTTCCGACGCTCGAGAGTGCATGCACAGCCGCAATGCCCACACCTAGCTCTGCGGAATTGAGCGACGCCCGCGCAGGAGCAGCCAGTGCGCTGAGCTTGGCCTTGGCGATGGCATCGAGCGCCAGAATGTTCTGCACCGGATCAGCAGAGACACTGGCCTTCTCAACGATCGCCGACGTCAGTTGCAGAAGTTGTTCGTCGCTCGCCTCTGCCTTGAGAAGTCGGTGCGCTGCGGTTGCGAACTGACCGCCGGCGAGCAGCTTTGGCAGGGCCTGCTCGACGGGCAGTTCGACCCGCAGGATTTCGGCGCCAGCCGAACCTGCTTGTCGCTCATCGCGAGCAAAGCTCCAGCGAATGTGGACCCGCTCATCATCGGAGAGCCACTCGGCGGGCGCCTTGGGCAGGCTTTGCAGATCGCGAACGATCTCAGTGGCAACCTGATCGAAGGTCGGGTTGTTGCTCGACTGCGCGGTCTTAACGGCCATGATCTCGCCGCCCTGATTGAGCACGATTTCGAGGAT
>JAHEAK010000839.1 GCA_024642805.1 Kofleriaceae bacterium
AAGTCGTGGCTCGATTCGGAACTCTTTCACAGCGATGAGCGGGCGGCCAAGACGCCCTTCGCCATCACGCTGCCCCCGCCCAACGTCACCGGATCTCTGCACATGGGGCACGCCCTGGGCTCGACGATCCAGGACGTTTTGATTCGTTGGCGGCGCATGCAGGGCCGAAACGCCATGTGGATGCCCGGTACCGATCACGCCGGCATCGCCACCCAGATGCTGGTGGAGCGCGAACTCAAGGCCCAAGAGGGCAAGAGTCGCCACGACATTGGCCGCGAGGCCTTCTTAGAAAAAGTCTGGGAGTGGAAGCACAAGCACGCTGGTCGCATCAAGGAGCAGATGACCCAGATGGGCTTCTCGCTCGATTGGGAGCGAGAGCGTTTCACGATGGACGAGTCGTCATCGCGAGCCGTTCGCGAAGACTTCGTGCGCCTCTACGAGCAGGGGCTCATCTATCGAGCCGAGCGCCTGGTCAACTGGTGCTCGGACTGCCAGACCGCGGTCTCGGATCTCGAAGTCATCAATGTCGACGAGAAGGGCTCGCTTTGGCAGCTCAAGTACGAGGTCAAGGGCGAGCCTGGGCGCTTCGTGAGCGTGGTGACCACCCGTCCCGAGACCATGCTGGGCGACACCGGCGTGGCCGTGCATCCAGAGGATGAGCGCTACAAGGACCTGGTCGGCAAGACCTTGCTCCTGCCTCTTTGCGATCGCGAGATTCCCGTGGTCGCCGACGACTTCGTCGATCCAGAGTTTGGTTCCGGTGCGGTCAAGGTAACGCCTGGCCACGACTTCAACGACTTCGAGTGTGGCAAGCGCTGTGGCCTGGCGTCGATGAACATCATCGATCGTCAGGGGCTACTCGCCGGCGACATCCCCGCCAAGTACATCGGCATGAGTGTCGCGGAAGCTCGCAAGGTCGTGGTCGCCGACCTCGAGGCCGCTGGCAACCTCGGCACCATCGAAGACTACAAAGTGCCGCGCGGTCGCTGTGAGCGCTCCAACACGGTCATCGAGCCGATGCTCAGTGAGCAGTGGTGGGTCAACACCGATCCACTCGCCAAGCGCGCCATCGCCGCCGTCGAAGAGGGCCGCACTAACTTCGTACCAGAGCACTGGACCAAGACCTATATGCACTGGATGACCAACATCAAGCCATGGTGCATTTCGCGCCAGCTGTGGTGGGGACATCGCATTCCAGCCTGGTATTGCGACGCTTGCGGCGAGGTCAGCGTGTCGCGCGAGGACCCGAGCGCGTGCGCCTGCGGTTCGCAGTCGCTGCGCCAGGATGATGACGTCTTGGACACCTGGTTCAGTTCGGCGCTGTGGCCCTTTTCCACCCTGGGCTGGCCGGAGGAAAACCGCTCGCTCAGCAGCTTCTATCCCAATGCGGTGCTGGTGACGGCCCCCGACATCATCTTCTTCTGGGTTGCCCGCATGATGATGATGGGGCTGCACTTCATGGACGATGTGCCCTTTGAGACCGTCTATCTCACCCCGGTCGTCACCGACGAAAACGGTGACAAGATGTCCAAGACCAAGGGCAACGTCATCGACCCTCTGCACATCGTGCGCGGCGCGACACTCGAGGAGCTGGTCGAAGGTGCCAAGGGACATCCGGCGGCCCTCAACTTCATCAAGAAGAACATGCCCAAAGGCATCGCAGCCATGGGCGCCGATGCCCTGCGCTTTTCGCTGGCTGCCATGACCATGCCAGGGCGCAACATCCGCATCTCCATGGAGCGTGTCGAGGGCTACCGCAACTTCATCAACAAGCTGTGGAACGCATCGCGCTTCTCCTTGATGAATCTGGAGGGCTTCGACCCCAACCTCTTTGCCAAGGTCTTCGTCCATGGCTCGCCTTCGAGCGAACCGGCCTACGCCATGGATCTCTCGCAGCGCTGGATCATGTCCAGACTGCAGCGCGTCGCCGCAGAGGTCGATGAGGCCCTGGAGGCCTACAAGTTCAGCGAGGCGGCCAACACCCTGTACCACTTCGTGTGGGGCGAGCTCTGCGACTGGTACATCGAGATGTCCAAGCCTTCGTTTCGGGTCGAAGAGACGCGATTCATGGCCCAGGGCGTGCTCGTCACCGTGCTCGAGACGGCCTTGCGCCTCTTGCATCCCATCATCCCCTTCGTTACCGAGGAGATATGGCAGCAGTTACCCAAGCCAAGTGAGGTCCATGGATCGATCATGACCACCATCTATCCGATGGTGGCCAGTGGATTCATCGACGAGGCGGCCGAGCGCGACATGGCGCTCCTGCAAGGCATCATCTCCTCCGCTCGCACCTTGCGCTCGACCTATCATGTTCCGCCC
>JAHEAK010000840.1 GCA_024642805.1 Kofleriaceae bacterium
GATCTGATGGCGCCCGCCAGTGCTGGGCCCGCTAGTCACATTCAATTTGGCTACTTCCCCATCCAAGAGCTTGGCGTGCATGCCGACCTTGGCTTTGCCTGGGGGGCGCCAAGCGATCCGGCTGGCCACACTCGCTTCGAGATGCGCGCGGCCATGGAAGCGCAGCTTCTGCCCTTTCACGCGGGACGTGTGCACGCGGGTGGCTTTGGCCAAATCGGCGTCTCCACGCGCACCGCTGCGGCAGGTGGCGGCAGCAGCGATCTCTACGCCCTCGGCGCGCTGCTGCAGATGGATCTCACCACCCGCCTGGCCCTCACCGCTCGTGCCGGAGCGAGCGATGTCTTCAACACCCTGGCCAGCGAGATGAGCCTGGGCATCTCGATCTACTAGCCCGGCCTACGAGCCCGGCGCCTAGCCCGGCCTGCTCGCCCGGCCTGCGAGCCCGGCGCGACTATGCGCGCGACGGTGCGCGCTGCAGGATACACGCACCTGCACGCTGCGACCTGGCCCGGTGGCCACGCGCAGCTACGACTTGCGTTGCTTGCGGACCTCACCAACCCGCATGGTGAGCTTCTCGCGATCGAAATACTCCGCCAGCGGGATCGTGAATTTGCGCGAAGCGCCGACGATGTCTTTCCACTGCCCCGGGGTGAGCTCGGCCTTGCTTTCAAAGTGGGCCAAGAGGGCCGCGCGCAGCCCATCGAGGGCGTCGGCGTGCACAAAGAGATCGCTGGAGACCTTCACCAGGGTGCCGAGAGTGAGCAGGCGCTCGATGGCGCGCTTGACGCTGTTGGCATCGCCTGACACCTGATCGGCGATTTGATTGGGACGCTCGGGGGTCACGCCCCAGCCGGCAAAGAGCGCGGCGATCTCTTGCTCGAGATCGCCCAGCCCGCTGGCACTGGCAGAGCCTTGCCCTGGGCGACGCAAGACGTCTGCTTCTTCCTCGATGGCTTTGCGGGCGATGAGCGCGGCAAGCATCAGCTCGAAGAGGCGAGGGGGCAGGGCCTTGGGTAGCTTGGAGATGAGCTCGGCCTTGGACATGCCGCGCTTTTCCGGGTGGGCCCCGTGAAAGGCCACCACCGCGTCGACGGCTTGCTTCTCCAGGCGCGCCATGTGCTCGCTGTGCATGTAGGCGGCGATCTTGCCTTTGCCCGCGCGCACGATGGTGCCGAGCTCGACGAGTTTTTGCAGGCTCGAACCGAGCTCCTCGCGCGATAGGCCGGTGCGTTTGGCAAGCTCTTCCAGATCGCGCCCGGCGGCCTTGGCGCTCTTGATTTCGAGAGCGAGTTTGTCGGCGCTGCTGGCGCTGGCCATGGCGGCGAGCAGGGCGGTGGCTTCGACGGCCGAGCGGCGCGCCTTGGGGGCTTGCACGCGAATCACCTCGCCGCCGCCAATGGTCGTGCCATAATGCTCTTGCACTTCGAAGCCGCGCACGATGAAGCGGTCGTCTGGCAACGCGACCAGCGGCTCGGTGGCATCCAGGCGCAGCTGCGCGAGACCGACCTGGCCCGGCTCAAGCTCTTTGTCTTCGACGAGCACCAGTGAGGCCATGCGCTGTGTGGTTCCGTGGTGCACCAGCACTCGCGAGCGCTGCTTGAGCGCTGTCTTCGAGGTCTTGAGGTAGCGAAAGCGCACATCGATGATGTGCGAAGGCACGATGGCGCCCTGATGCACGATCACATCTCCGCGCGAAATTTGGTCGACGGCAATGCCGGCCAGGTTCATGGCGCAGCGCATGCCTGCGCGTGTCTTGGTGGCCTCGCTGCCGTGCACTTGCAGGCCGCGAATCTTGGCGCTGTTCTCACTGGGCGCGCACACCACTTCATCACCGACCGCGGCATTGCCACTGATGACCGTGCCCGTGACCACGGTGCCGAAGCCTTTTACCGAGAACACGCGATCGACGGGCAGGCGAAACAGGCCATCCGGTGAACGCGTGGGCAAACCCTCGGTGAGTTCGATGAGCTTGGACTTGAGTTCTTCTAGGCCGGCGCCGGTCTTGGTGGACACCGGAACGATAGGCGCATCCGCCAAGAAGGTGCCTGCGAGTTCTTCTTGGATCTCCGCTGTAACAAGCTCTAGCCAGTCCTTTTCGACCAGATCGCTCTTGCTCAAAACGATCACACCCAGGCGCACACCCAAGAGCTGGCAGATGTCCAGGTGCTCGCGCGTCTGCGGCATGATGCCCTCGTCGGCGGCGATGACCAGGCACACCAGGTCCAGACCGCCGGCCCCGGAGACCATGGCCTTGATGAAGCGCTCGTGGCCGGGCACGTCGACCAAGCCAAAGCGTCGACCGTGCAGATCGAGGTGC
>JAHEAK010000196.1 GCA_024642805.1 Kofleriaceae bacterium
CGAAGCTCGGCGGGATCCAGACTGTTCTTCCAGCGCCTACGAGCCGCGGCAATGACGCCGACCCTTCCCAGTACCGGGAACACCCTCGGCAAGAGCAAGGCGTTGGTTGGCACGAGCTCGGCAACTAGATCGCGCGGCAAGTCGCGCATATAGGACGAGAGCGCATCGGCGACCCCGTCAAAGGCCTTGTACGGCACGGTCTCGCGCTCATAGCAGCGTCCATGCAAGACCACTAGCTCACCCAAGTCACTGGCCAATGACTTGGTAAATCGTCCAATGAGAGCGCTCTTGCCAACGCCGCTCTCGCCGCGCACATACACGGTCACGGCCTTGCCTTCTTGCGTGCTTCGGAACGCGGCGCTCAGGATCTCCAGTTCCTTCTCGCGACCAACGAAGACCGATGACTCCAGGCTCGATGTGCTGTTGGCCGGCGCGATGCGGTCGACATCCTCGACCCCAAGTCGGCGAAGCACCTCGCGCCCGCTAGGACGGTCCTTGGCCTGAAAGCGCAGCAGATCGGTGCACAGGCTGTCCAGATCGCGAGGGACCGCAGGCACAAGGGCGCGCGGCGGTGGAGGCTCGTGCCTCTGCTTGTCCATGGAGATTTGCATGGGTGTGCCCACAAAGGGCAAGCGGCCGGTCAGCACCTCATAGAGCAGAACGCCCACCGAGTACCAATCGGCAGCCGGGGTCACGGGCGTGGACGCGGCCTGTTCCGGAGCCATGTAGGCGGCGGTGCCGACCACGGTTTCCTGAGTCGCGCCACCGACGGCGTCTGCCACCAAGCCAAAATCGAGAAGCACGGCCCGCCCCTTCTCGGTGACGAGAATATTGGAGGGCTTGATGTCGCGGTGCACTTTGTTGGCGGCATGCAGCACGCAGATGGCCTCGGCAAGCTGAGGGAGAATCTCTCGCAGCCGTTCCTCGTTGAAGCGCGGCTCGGTGTCGGCCTTGATCGTCGTGCGAATGCCATGCTCCGAACTGAAGTCATCATCCGCACTCAGCTCGCTGGTCTTGGCGAATGGATCGGTCTCGGCTCGTTTTGCGCCATGCTCGCGCACGTAGCTAATGACGTCGGCACCATCGACCAACTCCATCGTGAAGAACCACTGACCATCCTCCTCGATGAGTTCGCCGAGGCGAATCAAGTTGGGATGGTGCAAGTCCTGGAGAGCGCGAAACTCATTCTTGAAAGAGAGTAAGGCGTCTGCGCTCACGCGCTGCATGGTCTTGAGAGCTACGTGCGTGTTCAACTCGCGATCGAGCGCGTCGTACACCACACCCATGCCGCCGGCTCCAAGACGCTTCACGACCTCGAAGCGAGGCGTGCCCGAGAAGTCCTTATCGTGGGGATTGTACGAGTTGCTCACTCTGGCCCACCGGGCGAATAACGTAGGAACTTCAAGAGTTTTCTGGCTCCAATTGGGCTCCCAGCAATTGTATGCAAAGGCCTGCCTGCGATCAAAAGCCAGGAGGCGCAAAGCACAGCAGCAGTCTCGCCAACTCCAGGAGGAGGAGATTTTTTCAATTGTCTCTGCCCGCTTCGCGATGGCGGCGACTCGCTCTTGTACACTGCGCGCGATGTCAGCCCCCGCTCATGACGAGCAAGCCCGCACCATTGGTCTGCATCAGGCCACCGGCGTCGGCGTCGGGGCGATCGTTGGCGGCGGTATCTTCGCCCTCGCAGGCGTGGCCTTCACCAGCACGGGCCCAGCAACCGTACTCGCCTTCGCCTTCAACGGCGTCATCGCCTTCCTCACGGCCATGACCTTCGCCGAGATATCCAGCGCCTTCCCTGAGTCGGGCGGCGCCTATACCTTCGCCAAGAAGATCCTCTCGGTGCGCTCGGCCTTCGCCGCCGGTTGGATCCTGTGGTTTGCCTACATCGTCGCAGGCGTCCTCTACGCCCTGGGCTTTGCGGCCTTCGCGGCAGTCGCCATTCAGCACACCTTTCATGCCCTGGACGCCGTGCCCCCCGAGTGGCTAGGGGGCCGCCGAACTCTTCTGCTCTTGGCCACGATCGCGACCTTGTACTACTCGGTCGCGCTCGTGCGCAGCAACGATGGCGGTGGCAACTGGGCCACCATCGGCAAGGTCATCGTCTTCCTCGTGCTCATCATCGCTGGCGTGGTGGGGCTCTTCGGTCAACCACTGAGCGTCACCCGCGCGTCCTTTTCGCCCTTCTTGACCAGTGGCCCATCTGGCCTGGCCATGGCCATGGGCTTTACCTTCATCGCTCTACAGGGATTCGACTTGGTCGCCGCCATCGCCGGTGAGGTCAAAGACCCAGGACACGTCATTCCCAAGGCGATGTTTCGCTCCCTGGCGTGGGGCCTGGGCATCTACATTCCACTCTTGCTGCTGGTCTGCGCGGTCGGCATTGCGCCGGGTGAATCGATCGTGTCCGTCGCCAAGGCCAACCCCGAGACGGTCATCGCCATCGCTGCCAAGCGCTTTCTCGGTACAGCAGGCTTCTGGCTCGTCATCGTCGCCGCCGTTCTATCGACGCTCTCGGCTCTACAAGCCAACCTTCTGGCCGCCTCGCGGGTAGCTTACTCGATGGCCCGCGACCGCACCCTGCCCTCCGTCCTCGGCGACGTGCACCCAACCCGCAAGACGCCTGTCTTGGCCATCGCCACGACGGCTCTGACCTTGTCGGCCATCATCTTCATGGTGCCTGACCTGGCCAGCGCAGGCGCCGCCGCTAGCCTCATATTTCTTCTTAGCTTCACACTGGCGCACGTCACCACCTATCTGGCTCGCAAGCGCGGTGGCACGACTGACGCCCCCTACAAGACCCCGTGGTTCCCTCTGGTGCCGGTCGCCGGTGGCCTTGCCTGCTTGCTCATGGCCATCTTTCAGGCCATCGTGGTTCCCGATGCGGCCGGCATCCTGGTCATCTGGGTTGGCCTTGGCGTCGTACTCTACTGGTCCATCTTCGCCGAGCGCGCTGAAATCGCCGACGCCACTAGCTCGGCCCTGGATCCTCGTCTCGTCAGTCTGCGCGGCCACAGCCCCCTCATCCTGGTTCCCATCGCCAATCCTGCTCGCACGCCCGCACTGGTGTCGATCGCCAACGCCCTTGCTGCGCGCGGTGTCGGCCGCATCCTCCTGCTCAGCGTAGTTCCCGAGAGCGAGAGCGACGATCCAGAAGTCGTCCCCGCACAGCTCAAGGATATGCAGACCATCGTCTACGACGCGCTCGCGCAAAGTTACCTGACCGGGCATCGCCCCGAGGCGCTCATTACCTCGGCATCCAAGCCTATGGAGGAGATTCGTCGCATCGCCGAAGAACATCACTGTGCGAGTCTCTTGATAGGCATGGGCGAAATCACTGCCCACACGCAATCCGATTTCGAGATGATGCTCAATGGCGTGCACTGCGAAGTCGCCATGCTGCGCTCACCGGTGGACTGGACGGCGTCGAAGGTCGAGCGAATCCTGGCTCCGGTTGGAGGGCGTGGCAGTTCCCACGAGCTGCGCACACGCGTGCTTGCCAGCCTATGTCGAGCCTCGCCTCGTGAGCTGACCTTCGTATCGGTACTGGCGCCCAACGCCTCCAAGGAAGAGGTGGAGGAAGCGACATCGCAACTCGACAAGCTCAGCGAGATGCGCATTCCCGGTTCGATCCACAAGAAGCTCTTGCGCTCTGAAGACGCCAAGGCGGCTCTGCTGGCAGAGGCCGGCAATCACGACCTGATGCTCCTCGGTCTGAAGGAAGTCGGCTGGGGCAAACGCGTGCTCGGCGCCTTCACCCTTGGCCTGGTCTCGGAGTCACCGTGCGCGACGCTGCTCCTGTCACGCCGTCCCGCCCGCGCCTACGAGCTTCTCGATCCACTTCGCGACGATGTCTTCGAGTCGATTCGCGGCGCGGTCCGCACAGGCTCGAGCGTGGTCCGAACGGGATCGAGCATGGTGGAGTATGTGCCAAAGCGAATGATCGCAGGCCTGTCGGGACGCAATCACACTGGCAGAACAGCCAGGGATACCGCCGCGCTGATGCAAGACCAAGCTGCCGAGGCGGCGAGCACCGAGGCCGCACCCGAGACGGCCGAACCCGAGACGGCCGCGCCCGAGACGGCCGCATCCGAGACCGCGAAGATCGAGGCGGGGAGCGAACCAGGCGCCGCCGCGACCAAGGCCAATGGCAAGGACTAGCGGAACGAGAGGCTACGAGGCCTTCGTTTCGAACTTCTTAGCGATCGCCTCGCTGGCCTGCCAGAGATCCTTTGCCAACTGCGCGTCTCGGCCATAGCCACTCGCTCGCGCCACGTTAGAGTCGGCGAAGTAGTTTCCGCTCACAGCCCGCAAGCTCGGATGGCTGGCTACAAAGCAACTGGTTGCCGCCCCCTGCGCTTCGTTCTTCGTGAAGAAGACATCGGTGGCGGCGTACATGAAATTCACGGCTGGATGCATGTGGCGACCGAGGTTGGTTCGAATCACCCCTGGGTGAACGGCGTTGGCAGTTCTGCCAGTGCCTTCAAAACGACGAGCCAGCTCCACGGCAAAGAGCAAGTTGCACAGCTTGGAGCGCCCATAGGCCCGCCATGCGGCGTAGTTGGCCTCGCCGGAGAGGTTGTCGAGTTCAATCCCCTTACTCGCCAGCTTGTGCCCGTAGCTCGAGAGCACGACCACCCTTGCCTCCTCGCTCAAGCTCTCCAGGAGGCCCGTGGTGAGAATGAAGTGACCGATGTGGTTGGTGAAGAACTGCAGCTCGTAGCCGTACTTCTGCTCGAGCTTGGGCAAGGCCATGATGCCCGCGTTGCACACCAGGATATCGATAGGCATGCCCAGAGCACGGACCGAGGCCACCGCGGCCTGGACAGAGCTTGGCTCGGAGAGCTCGCAGGCGATGGGCGTTGCCTTGGGCAGCGCTTCGGCGGCAGCCACTGCCTTGTCCATGCTTCGAGCGACGGTGAGCACATGAGCTCCGCGCAGTGCGAGCACACGGGCGGTCTCCTTGCCCAGCCCAGAGTTGGCGCCGGTTACCAGGGCGACCTTGCCGCTCAGATCGATGCCGGCCGTGACGTCCTCAGCCGTTGATGCGAATCCGAATCCACTGGCCCCGCGGGTTCCCTTGATAAGAGCTAGAAGCGACATGTTCCTCCTCCTTTGCCAAGACGATACAGCAAGTGCTGCGCGCTTGTTACACTTGCCGACCAACGATGCACACGATTGCCAAGCGCAGCGCCACGGAGCAGGGTCGCCTTCTATCCAGCGGTGAAATCTCCAGTCTCGAACTGGTCGACATGTATCTCGAGCGCATTCTTCGCCTCGACAGACACCTTCATGCTTTTACCTACGTCTCCGCTACGCGTGCTCGCCTGGCAGCCCGCGCCTGGGACGCTTTGCGTAAACGTGGCGCCCAGGCCCAAGGGCCGCTCTCGGGCGTTCCAACCGGCATCAAGGACCTGGCCTTCGTGCGCGGCATGCCGACTCGCTTTGGCTCTCGCGCCCTGCCCCCGCTACTTCCTCCTCGGGACGGACTGGTCACAACGCGCGTGCGCCGCGCAGGCATGATCATCACCGGCAAGCTCTCGACCTCGGAGCTTGGCGCCATGCCGGTGACCGAGCCCGACACGCATCTGCCCACGCGCAATCCCTTTCACCTCGACTATACGGCCGGCGGATCGAGCGGCGGTTCGGGCGCAGCCGTCGCCGCGCATCTTCTGCCCATTGCCCAGGGCAGTGATGGGGCGGGCTCCATTCGCATCCCCTCGAGCCTTGGCCACCTGGTCGGGCTCAAAGCGAGTCGAGGTCTCATCTCGCACATCACCCCTGTCGATCGGGAGCTTCGCCTGGCCGGCGTTGGTGGCTTGGCTCGCACCACCGAGGATCTGGCGGCCTTCCTCGACGCGATTTCCGACTGGCCCCATGACTTCACCAATGAACATCGTCGGCCCTTGCCGAAGGGACTGCGCATCGCCCTCTCGACCGACAACCCGATCTGCGCCACGCACACGGAGTATCAAGCGGCGGCGCGGCGAGTAGCCGCGGCTCTCGAGTCGACGGGCTCGGTGGTGCAAGAACGCAGCTGGCTCGACATCGATCCCGACGAGTTCCTCGTGCTCTGGAAGCGGCTAATTGCCAACGCCCCACTTTTGATGGAAGGCAGGCTGCAGCCAATCACCAACTGGCTGCGACTGGAAGGCAAATCGATCTCGAGGGCGAGTGCGCTACAGACCCGCATCGATTTGCAGCGACGTGTGCTCAGCTGGTTTGGTGATGTCGACCTGTGGGTCTCGCCCTGTATCGCCATGGCTCCGCCTAAGATCGGTGCCTGGCGGAACCCCGATCCGGAGACCAGCTTCCGAAGTATTCTGGGCATGGGCGTGTACACGGCCGGTTTCAACGTCAGCGGCCAGCCTGCGATCTCCATCCCCATGGGCCTGGACTCCCTCGGCCTGCCCATCGGCGTGCAAGTCGCCGCGCGAGTGGGCAGCGACAACCTGCTCCTGCAGGTGGCGCGCACCATCGAAGAAGCTCTCGGCACTTCTCTGAGCGAGGCGCCGGGCATCTTCGCCTAGCACAGCACATGGGCAACCAGGGTTCCTGGCTGCTTCGGCTCGGGTGAGTCTGGCGCAAAGACTCGCCCTTGACGGCCAAGGCGCGGCTCAGCGCAGTTCCCGCTTCAAGATCTTGCCAGTGGCATTCTTTGGCAAGCTCTCGCGAAACTCAATCGAGCGTGGATACTTGTACGCGGCCAGGTGCTGCTTGCAATAGGCAATCAGCTCGCTATCGCCTACGGCTTGGCCAGGTTTGAGTGCGACGACGGCTTTGACTTCCTCGCCAAGGCTCTCGTGTGCCACGCCAATGACGGCAGCTTCCGCGATTGCGGGGTGCGCGTAGAGAAGCTCTTCAATCTCTCTGGGGTAGACGTTGAACCCGCCGCGAATGATCATGTCCTTCTTGCGGTCAACGATGAAGTAGTAGCCCTCTGCATCGCGCGTCGCCACGTCGCCGGTGCGAAACCAACCGTCAACGATGGACTCGGCGTTGGCCTCGGGGCGTTTGTAGTAGCCCTTCATGACGTTGTGGCCCTTGATGCAAATCTCACCGGCCGTGTCGGCCTCACGTACCACCTGTCCCTCCTCGTCCAGCAAGAGGAACTCGCATCCCCAGACGGGCAGGCCGATAGAGCCCGGCTTCTTGGCCCGGTCGAGGCGATTGAAGCTGGCGATCGGTGAGGTTTCCGACAGACCATAGCCCTCGAGAATATTTACTCCGTACTTCTCATCGAAGGCACGCATGACCTCCACCGGCATCGCAGAGCCGCCAGAAACGCAGTAGTGCAGAACCGAGAGGTCGAACTTGGCGGCCTCGGGATGGTTGAGCATGGCAAAATACATCGTCGGCACGCCGGCGAAGAAATTGATGCGATGCTCGACGATGAGTGACATAGCCTCCGTCGCGTCGAAGCGAGGCAGCATGACGAGAGTGCCGCCAGCTGCCAGCACGCCGTTCTGAATGACGGTTTGACCAAAGCTGTGAAAGAGCGGCAAGGTCGCCAGCGCGACGGTGGACTCGTCGAGTGCGAGCAGGCGTTGCGTCAACACTTGCCAGTTGAAGAACATGTTGAACTGGGTCAACTCGGCGCCTTTGGCCCGGCCGGTGGTCCCAGACGTGTACAGGATGACTGCGGTGTCATCGGCATTGGTGGCGGGCATCTCGGTCACGGGCACCGCCCCTGCGATCAGCGCCGCAAAGTTATGTGCCTCTTGCTTCGTCGACATGTCGCCAGGGTCCGCTTTGGCGATGATCAGATGTTTACAGGAATTGACGCGACCAAAGCCCTCGCTGGCACTGTCGAGGAAGCCTTCCCACACGATCAGGGCGACGGCTTCCGAGTCATCCAGGTGGTAGGCAATTTCGTCTGCCGTCAACAAGACGTTGAGAGGCACCACGGTGGCGCTGGCGTACAGAGCGCCGTAGTAGGCGATCGTGAACTGCGGCACGTTCGGTAACATGAGCGCGACATGCTGGCCCGGCTTGACCCCGAGTGCTCGTAGAGCACCCGCACAACGTGTCACCAGATCATGGAGTCGAGCGTAGCTGATACGCGTACTTCCGATGACAATCGCATTCTTGTCGGGATGGTTGCGAGCGCTCTCGCGTAAACCAGTAACTAGACTCAGGCTCATCGTTGCTGCTCCTCGGGCACAGGGCTACACCAAGGGCCAGCCTACCACCGGCCAGTCAGCAAGGTACTTCCGAGGAACAAGAAGCGAAGCCTGTATCGACACGCGGCTGTATCGTCACGCGAGCCAGGCGAGCCCCACTCTACCGGCAAGGGTTAGTGGTTGTAGAAGGCCTCCTGCTCACCGACGACGCTCTCGACCTCGATCAGTCCACCGACGTCGACCTTCACGCTCTGCGCGTTGGCAGGGGGTACGAATTCCATGGCTTCGAGCTCGGCGATGACGTTGCCCATGGCATCGAAGG
>JAHEAK010000197.1 GCA_024642805.1 Kofleriaceae bacterium
AGGTTCTCTACTCAGGAGAACCCTTATGAATCCAGTCCCTTCTCAAATTCTCGTCGCCTACGATTTCTCAGAGTGCTCGGAGCTTGCGCTTCAGCATGCGCTCAACCTTGCCCTCGATAAGGAGGAGCGCGAGTTCCACTTCCTCGTGGCTCTCGATCCGCACAAAGGCCTTGGCCTGCGCGCCGATGAAGTCGTCAACTACGAGTACGCGCAAGAAGTGCAGGAGCTGGCTCAAGAGCGAATCTCAACAGCACTCAACAACCTCAAACGCGCCGGCGAAGTGACCCTACTCATCCATGTTCGCATTGGCGATCCCAAGAAGCTAATCCTGGAGCTAGCCGAAGAGATCGGCGCCAGCCTCATCATCCTCGGCAGCCATGGACGCACCGGCGTCAAGCGCCTGGTCATGGGATCGGTTTCCGAGAAAGTGGTTCGCGAAGCCCAGTGCCCCGTGACCGTGGCACGAACCCGCGGCTACGCCGAAGTTCGCCGAGCCCAGGTCATCGAAGTGGAAAGGCCCGATCAAGATCAGTACGTGGCGCCTCATCGCTTCCACTACAACACGGGCTTTCCGACTCACGACAAAGTCTGGGCCCTGTACTAGGTCCTGGCTCATCGAACCGCGCAGCCTACGTCCTCGAGGGGCCGGCTGCGCAGCCTATCGAGCAGGCCTGGCAATTCACAGCAACACAGGGAGCCGTCTGTATGAACAATAAGTTGAGCATTACCTATCGCGACATGGAGTCCTCTCCAAGTCTCGAGTTCGTGGTCAATGAGCAGCTTGAGAAGGTCGAGCGTCATTGGCCGAGCTTGCAGAGCTGCCGCGTCGTCATCGCCGCCCCGAACAACAAGCACACCCATGGTGGACACTTCCAAGTGAGTGTCGACTTGCAAGTGCCCGGCTCCGAGGCTTTTGCCGGCCGCGACCAGCCAGAGGACCACGCTCACGAGGATTGTCACGCCGCGATTCGCGACGCCTTCCGCATGGCGCTCCACGAGCTGGACAAAGATCGCGATCGCAAGAACAAGCAAAAGCGCCATCCGCGCCCCGGCGCGTAGCCCTTCTTCGAGAGCGAGCTAGTTCTTCTGGCAGCTCTCGAGGCGAGCCATCGTGGTTGCTTCCATCATGCACTCCACCTGCTTGTCATTTGAATTTTGCTGGCAGTTGGTGATGCAGTTCATCAGGCCCGGATCTTCTTCGCGCTCCGAAAGCTTGGCGAACTCGAGCTCGCGCTGAGCGCGAATCTTGGCGGCCTCCTCGCTGGTGAGCCCTTTGACATCTGCATCCACCTTGGCCCAAAAGCCAAGCTTCATGCCGTTCCAACAGGCGCGACGGCAGTTCTCGATGTCGGGCTTCTTACACGAAGCCGTCGACAGGCTGAGGGATGCAAGAGCGGCGATGCACAGGCCTAGACGCATGCGCATTGGGTAGCACGCCCCGAGAAGCCCTGGCCAGACGATTAGGGCGCTTCGAAGCGATA
This sequence comes from Kofleriaceae bacterium, assembly GCA_024642805.1. GTDB lineage: Bacteria > Myxococcota_A > Polyangia > Haliangiales > Haliangiaceae > NORP324. Next base: position 1,482 of record JAHEAK010000197.1, read on the forward strand.
AAGGCCACCGAGATAAGCGGTCTGCCTGCGGAAGCGCAGTTCCTGGGTTGCGAACTCGTTCGAGTACACGGCCAGGCGCGCCTCCAGGCCCCAGTGTTTGCCAACGTCCCTGGCCAGGTGCAGGCTCAGCGAGTTGCGATTCTCATCCTCGATGGACACGAAGCTCTGCGACTGAACGTCCCGCGCCAGCAGCAGGGGATCTAGAAAGGTGTTGATGCGGATGATCGCGCGCGCGGTGAGAAAGAACTGCCCTGGGATCGAGCTGGTCACGGCAAGCTCGATGCGCTGTCGCACGGAGGCCTGCCCATAGCTGTTCGAATCGATGACGTCAGCACCATAGAGCAAGGAGTAGATGCGTCGGCCGGTGTACATGCCTTCGACGAGCATGGTGTGCTGCAGATCGACCCGACTCTCTTCGGTGGGAACGAAGCATTCCGGCTCGACCATGGCGTCGGGACTGCAGGTATTGCGAAAGGCAGGCCCGGCGTAGTTGCGAATGCCAGCGCGATAGATGGCGCGCAGCTCGATGGATGCCGCGTCTTCATCCTTGTCTGGATCGCCTCGCCAGAACACGCCGGCGTAGCGCAAGCCGAGATCCTGACCTTGCCAGTCGAAGTCATTATCGGGCTTGTAGACAAAATCGTGCAGGCCAGTCTGTAGGCTGAGCCGGTGGGCGCTGCCGCTTGGCAAGGTTAGCGACGCCTCGGCCTCGGAGGTGCGAAAGCTGCGACCAACGACCGGCCGCTCGCCGTCTCCGAAGGGCCGAATGTCGATGGCATCGTAGTAACTGCCGCGCACTGCCAGGAGCGCCTGCGAGTCGCCCAGACGACGATCGTAGGTGGCATCCACAAAGACCACGGCCAGGTTCTCGCTCTGGCCCTCGGGGACCGTGAAGAGCTTGAGCGCAGCTCGCGCGTCCAACAAGAGGCGCTGGCCCCTCGCTGGCCTGTAGGCCTGTTGGTAGCGAGCGCCCGTGCGCATCAGCGTGCCCTGGTCGACGCCCGAGACCTCGCCGTCGAGGACTTCCACCCGGTGCAAGTTGCTGTCGTACTCGCTACCGCCCTCGAGATTGAGCTTCCAGGAGTTCTTGTCGGCCGAAGCGCTCGCGACACACAGGCAGATGACTGCAGGCGGGAAGAGCAATGAGGAGAGCGCACGCACGAGAAGAGACCGCTCTACTTCTTGAGCTTCTGCAGGTGGCGTCGGATGCGCTCCTTGCTGGCTCGCAAGCGCTCGAGCTTGTCTCGCACCTGTTTGGTTGCGAGCTTGGCGGCTTCGGCTTTGGTGCGTGGGCTCGACGAGCGATCGGCGCGCCGCAGAGCGTCTTGCGTGCCCGCATCGACGACGTCGGCGAGTACGATGGAGGTCGAGGCAAAATCGCCACCACCACCGGCTTCTGGCCCACTGGGAGGCGGAGCTCCTTGGTCCGTGCTCGGTTCCAGCCCGGCCAGGTCAGCGCCACCGGCGCCGTTGCCATCCTCCGACGCAGTGCGAGAGTCCTTGGCCGATGCCACGCGTCCCGTCGAGCGGCGAACCCCTTCATCGTCCAGAGCGCCCATCTCGTCAGCGCGAGTGCGTTTGCGCCGCAGGGTATCCATGTGGGCATAGTGCTCGGCACGCCGGTCGAGGGAGTCTTCCTCCGCGACCAGCTTTGCCTCTGCGCGTTCGATGAGGGCAATCTGTTCGAGCAGCTCTTCCGGATCGGCGTACTCGTTGAGCTCGAGATCTGGAATAGAGATTTTCTTAGGCGCCTTGCGCAAGGTGCTGCGCAGGCTGCTGAGCATGGTGTGAAGGCTGCGCTGACGAGCTGCGCTGGCACCCAGGGCAAGCTCACTGTCGATAGCCTGTGCTAGCGCCTTGCGTTCACGACTCACCACACTGCGCTGGTCACGCAAGCTGCGCTCGAGCTTCTGCAGAGCCATCGCGGTCTTTTGTGACTTGGCCTTTTGCTCGCGCAGCTGTCGATCACGACGCCAGCTGGCCCTGGCAGCCTTGAGGCGGTCGACCTCACCGAGCTGCTCGTTGTAGGTCTTGCGAAGTCCCGCCATCTGCACTTCCAGCGCTGCCTGTTGTTTTTGCGCGCTGCTCAGTCGTACCGAAGCGCTCTGGGTCGTGCGGCCAGCGGCGGCCACGGCAGCGGGACTGGGAGCCGAGGCAGCTGGTGAGGCGGACGCTTGGGCCACCCGGACCTGGGCAGGCGCTTGGTTCGCGGAAGGCGAAGCGCTGGCCGGCACGCTCATCATCTTGAGCGCGGCGACAATCGGTATGAGCAAGGAGGCCATGGGAGTCAAAAAGGCGGGTTGGTGCTAGGGCATCATAAAGCAGGCCGCATGCCAGACCCAAGCCGTTGAAATGTGGTCGACAAACGCCGGTCTCTCGTTGATACCGGCGAGTGTGACTCAGATTTCTGAGCTGGATCACCCAGCTCGCCTACCCGGCCCCAGATCGTCAACTAATTCCGTACTTATCGAGTTTGTAGTACAGGGCCGAGGTCTTGATGCCCAAGAGCCTGGCGGTCTCGGTCTTGACCCCGCCCGCCTTGTGAAAGGCCTTGAGGATGAGCTGTCGCTCCAGGTCCTCGAGGATGTCGGGCAAACTCATTTCCTTGGGGACCTCCAGCCGCTCCTCGTCGCCTTGGGTCTGCAGGACTGCAGGCAGGGCTCCGACCCCAATCTGCTTGCCCTCGGCAAAGACCAGACTTTGCTCGATGACGTTCTCGAGCTCGCGCACGTTGCCAGGCCAGCCATAGGCCATGAAGCGACCAAGGGCGTCGTCGGCGATGCCCGTGACTTCCGGGTTGGTCCTTGGCGCCAGCTTCTCGATGAAGTGCTGCACCAGGAGCGAGATGTCCTCTCTGCGATCGCGAAGCGGTGGCAGCGTCACAGGGATGATGTGCAGGCGGTAGTACAGGTCCTCGCGAAAGCGGCCCTCTGCGACCTCCTTGTCGAGATCTTTGTTGGTAGCGGAGATGACGCGCACATCTACTTTGACGGGCTGCTCACCGCCAACACGCTCGAACTCCTGCTCCTGCAGCGCTCGTAAGAGTTTTACCTGCATGCTCGGTGGAACGTCGCCAATCTCGTCGAGGAAGAGCGTGCCCTCGTGGGCCAGCTCGAAACGACCGAGCTTGCTCTTGATGGCGCCGGTGAAGGCTCCCTTCTCGTGGCCAAAGAGCTCGCTCTCGAGCAGGGTCTCGGTCAAGGCGCCGCAGTTGACCTTGATAAAGGGGCCATCTTTGCGCTTGCCGAGGTTGTGAATCGCGCGCGCCACCAGCTCCTTGCCCGTGCCGCTCTCGCCCCACACGAAGACCGAGGAGTCGGTTCGGGCGATCTTCTCGATCGTGCGAAAGACCTTGCTCATGACCTCGGAGCCGCCAATGAGGTCCGCGAAGCGATAGCGGCCTTCGCTCTCCTCTTGCAGGTATTGGTTGTGCGCCTGCAAGCGGCTGTTGTCGCGATGAGCCTTCGACAGCTCGAGGGCGCGCTCCACCTTGAGTCGAACCAGCTCGGGGGCAAAGGGCTTGGTCAGGAAATCGAAGGCGCCGAGCTTCATGGCTTCGACGGCGGTCTCGACGGTGCCAAAGCCTGTGATGATCATGGTCGGCACGTTTGGGTCCATGTCCTTGATCTGGCGCAGCACCTCGACGCCGTCCATTCCGTCCATCTTCAAGTCGGAGATGACGAAGGCAACGCCCGGATTCTGTCTGAAGAGCTCGACGCCGCCGACACCGCTGGACGCCTTAAGCGCGGTGTGCCCCATGCGCTTGATGGTGTGCGCCAAGCCCTCACGGATGGTCTCGTTGTCATCGATGATGAGAATGGTCGAACTCATGCAGCCTCGCTGGGTGTTGTCGTCTTGGACGGAAGGGGAAGTCGAAAGGTGAAGCGTGTGCCGGTTTCGGCACTGGACTCAAGCGCAATGGTACCGCCATGGTCCTCAATGATCTCTTTGACGAAGGCCAGGCCAAGACCGGTGCCCTTTTGCTTGGTGGTAAAGAAGGGCTCAAAGAGGTGTTCCTGCACCTCTTCGGGGATGGGCGCGCCCATGTTGTGCACGCTGAGCTCCGCCCAGCCATCCTCTTCGCTGCAGGCCATGACCACTGCCTCCTCTGTGCCGGTGGCGGCCTGAATGGCGTTGCGCAAGAGATTCAAGACCGCGCGACGCAACTGGGTGGCATCGCCAGAACAGCGCAGCGCACAGAGATTTAACTCGAGCTCCACGCCGCTCTCGCGCGCTCTGCCCGCTTCGAGATCGGCGACGTCCTTAGCCAGAGCGGCCAGATCCACGCTCGCCATTTGCGGAGCCGGTCGGCGCGCGTAGTCCAGAAAACTCTCGACGACAACTTTGAGGTGGCCAATCTCGCTTTTGATGCGATCGACATGGCCGCGCTTCTCTTCGTCGCCCTCGAGCTCCTCGTGCAAGATGCCACTGAAGAGCTCCATGCCTCCGAGGGGATTGCGCACCTCGTGAGCAATACCAGCCAACATCAGCTGCATGCGCTCATCGCGAGTGCGCAGGTCGGATCGCATGGTCTCCATGGTCATGGCCAAGAGCCCAATCTCGTCACGGGAGAGGGTCTCGATGGGTCGGGCCAGGTCGCCAGCGCCAATGCGCTCGGCCGCTTCGGCCAGCGCTCGCACCGGTCGCGTGATGCGCAGACCGATCAAGACCGCCAGCGCCGCCACCGCCAGGAAGAGCAGCACACCGTAGGTCACCAGCTGTCGGCGCAAGCCGGCAAGTCGATCGAAGAAATCAGCGGGCGCGTCAGCGCCAATGGCCAGGACCACCTCTGGCTCGTCCTCGCTGAGCGCGACGGGCGCGTAACCAGCCTTGTAGGCGCGCCCATCGACGCCGAAGAAGAGCAGCGAGCTGGCTGTCTTGCCGGCCTCGAAGACGCCCGCTAGCTCCTTGCGATCGATTTCGGCTTGAAACTGCTTGTCGCCGATGAGCCCGCCGGCCGTGTCCAGACGAGTGAGAAAGTCGCGATCGAAGACGTACAATCTCTCGACGCCGGTGGCCGCAGCCATCTGCTCCAGGCGGTGCATGCCGCCCGAGTAGTAGAGATTGTCGCTCTCGTCGCCTGGCTGTAGCTCGGCCAGGTACTTGCCGCGCAGCTGGGTGGCGGCGGCGCCGGCAACGGCCTCGAGTCGGCGCCCAAGCTCGGCTTCCAGATCGTTGCGCTGCACCTGATAGGCAAAGAAGGCAAAGAGCGAGAACAAGCCGAGTGTGGGCACCACAAAGGCAACGACCAGTTTGGGCAAGAGCGTCTTGCGTGGCCGGATGTGCTTCGCCTTGACCAACCTCATGACCTCAGCTGCGCCGCAAGAGCAGATGCCCGACACGGCTGCGCCCGTGCGAATCTTTGGTGCGCAACATGCCCTCGACCACGAAGCCGAGATTCTCGAACCACTGGCTCAGGCTGGTCAGCTCGTAGCGGCGGCTGTACAACATGGTCACGGATCGACCTTCATCGGCAATGAAGAGATCGTGACAGAAATTGTAGGAGCCGGGCACGCGTGCGGCACCGTCGCTCTCGCGTACTCGGATCCGCAGATCGAGCTCGCCCGCCTGCCGGCCGGAAGCGACCAGATAGCGCCGATAGGGCCCTTCCAGCAAGAGACGGCGATTTGCCTCGCCCGCGGTCTCTTCACGCCCCGGCACGGTCAATTCGTAGAGCGGATCGTCCTGCAGCCGCTCGGCTCGCAGACCGACTTCAACCCAGAGCAAATCATCCGAACGCATCAGGCGGCGCAGCGTCTGCTTGACGAACATCTCCTCGTCGCGAACATTGCCAAGAACATTGCCTAGGAATAAAACCAATCGCCGCTCATCATCATTGCGCTCGGCGGCACCACGCAAGCGCGCCGCAAAGGCCAGACTGCCCTCCTCGAAGTCGGCACAGACGGGCAGAACCGAGAGCTGAGCGCGCGACAGCCCCGCGGGTTTGGCCGTCATCAGGTCGCGAACCGCTCCGGCCGCTTTGAGTAAGAGTGCAATGGATACATCCACAGGCACGTAGCTGAGAAAGCGAGCCCGCCCGCGATTGCCACCCAGCGCCGACATGATGCGCTCGACGATGAGGGCCTCTTTGCCTCCCTCGCCAGGGCCGAGGCTTATCACTTCCAGACCGCGCGCCCGCTCTCTTCGGCTCAGGCCAAGCGAGCGAGCCAGCGCGCCCTTGGCCTGCGAAGCGCCGTCGCGATGGGTGTCGAGAAAGAGCTCGCAACACTCGGCGACGCCATCAAGCCAACAATCCTGCTCGTAGCCGACCTTGATGAGCCGCTCCCAGGCCAGCGCGCCCTGTGGTTCGAAGTACAAGAAGCGATGACCGAGGTAGTCGTAGCCAACCTGATCGCGAAACTGGCGATGCAGGTCCGAAGGGCTGGAGCCGTGCTCGATCTCGAGGGGCGAGAGGCCGGCCACCGGATCGAATTGCAGGCCAGCCTGCGCCTTGAGGGAGCGCAACTGGGTCTGCAAGGTGGCCATGGCGGTCTGGAATTTCTGCTTCTTGAACTCCTTGACCGATCCGGTACGCCAGTTGGTGACGCTCTCCGGCCCGACATCGGCAAGCGCCGCGATATCGCTATCGCTCTCAAAGCCAAGCTCCTCCGCCAACGCGAGGAAGAGCGCCATGAGCTGACTGGGGGCTTGTTGTTTTCTCGACACGAGGAGCTCAGCGCGATCTTTCGGAGCCGGCCAGCGATCTTTGGGTCGGCTCGGCCAGAAGATACGGGCACTATCGATCGGGTCGACATGAAATTCAACCAAGCCATCCTCCTGCCCGCCCTGCTCCTCATCCCCGCCGCCGGCTGCGGCAGCCAACGACACTGCGAGCCGATTCCAGGGCAGAGCCATTCCTACCCACCTTCGCCAACCCACGGATACGCCAGCGCTGGCGTGCGCGGCACCGCCCCGGGCCCCGATTGGATGTGGCTCGAGGGCTGCTGGTACTGGAAC
>JAHEAK010000841.1 GCA_024642805.1 Kofleriaceae bacterium
GCAATGCTACCACACGCCGAGCGGCCTCTGGTACCATGGCTCGGTGGCAAACCGATCCGCCATCCTTCTGACGGTGCCGGCAACGCTTCGCTTTCGCGATGTCGCGGTCCGGACCGTAACGGCGGCGTGTCACTTGATCGGAAACCTAGACGGAGAGACCAGCTCAAAGGATGCATCGCGTCTGGACCTGCAACGCGGCTTCGATGCCCAGTTCATCTCCGCCTTCTCCGAGATCTTCAACAACATCGCCATTCACGCCTACGAGCGCAGCGGCGAGGGCGTCGTATCTCTGACTCTCCTTCCCGGAGCCGATCACCTCATCCTCGAGGTTCGCGACGAGGGCAAGAGCTTTGACCTCAGCCTAGTGCCGCAACCCGAACTCGAGTCGCTACCTGAGGGTGGCATGGGCATTCACATCGCGCGGGCCTGTTTAGATTCGCTCGACTATGAAGCGGGCCCGCCCAACCTCTGGCGACTCACGAAGTACCTAGTTAGCGACGGAAAGCGATAAGCGTGGCTCTTACATTCTCAACGAATAACGACAACAAACAGCTCATCCTCAAGCTTGGCGGGCAACTCGACGCTCTGAGCGCGCCCGAACTCATGCCGACGATCGACAAGATTGTCTCGGAGAAGTCCAAGCTCATCATCGTCGAGCTCAGTGAGCTCGAGCTCATCGACAGCTCTGGCGTTGCTGCCATCGTCGCCCTCTACAAGCGGGCGCGCGCCCAGGGCGGCAAGGTGCAGGTCACTGGCGCCCGCGATCAGCCCCTGGCCATCTTCAAGCTCTTGCGAATGGACAAGGTCTTCCACATCGTCTAGCGATCGTCCCTTGGCGATCGTCTCGGTAGCGCCGTGCGAGTCCTGGTCATTACCAACCTCTTTCCTAACGCCGAACACCCGCGCGTTGCGAGCTTCAATCGCCAGCAGTTCGCGGCCCTCGGCAAGCTGTGCGAGGTCGAGGTTCTGGCCACGCAGCCATGGTATCCGGGGCAGCGGCTGCTTGGGCGCTTTGCCAGCCATGCCACAGCCCTGAACCCGCCGCGCCAAGAGCGCATCGACGGACTCACGGTTTTTCATCCGCGCACCCTGCACCTGCCCAAGATCGGCACCTCGATCGCAACGCCGCTCTTCGCGGCCTCGCTCATGCCTCTCTTGCGGCGCTATCGCGGCAAGGTCGATGTCGTCCTGGCTTCATGGGCGCATCCGGATGGCTGCGCAGCCGTGCTCTTGGCCAAGCTCCTTGGCGTGCCGTGTGTGGTCAAGGTGCATGGCACCGACATCAATCAGGGCATGCGGCTGCCGGGACCACGTCGCATGATGAAGGCCTTGCTGCCCCGCGCCGATGCCTTGGTGGCGGTGAGCTCGCCTCTTGCCGACGAGCTGTGCAAGCTCGGTGTCGATGCCGATCGCATTCACCTCGTGATGAATGGCGTCGATGGCTCGACCTTCTTCCCCCGCGATCGCGCGCGCGCTCGACGCGAGCTTGGCTTACCCGTCGACGGCCGCATCGCCCTGTGCGTTGGCAATCTCATCGAAGCAAAAGGCGTCTTTGATCTCTGCGAGGCCTTTGCGCTCTTGCGCGGCACGCATCCCCAGTTCGACATGTACATGGTCGGCGGCGGCAGCCAGGAGCAAGAGCTGCGCGATCACGCGCCAGATCGCATGCACGTGGTCGGCAGTCAGCCTTTCGAAAAAATTCCGCTGTGGATGGCTGCCTGCGATGTACTCGTCTTGCCAAGCTGGAACGAAGGCACGCCCAACGTCTTGTTGGAGGCGCTTGCCTGTGGCCGACGCATCGTTGCCACCCGCGTCGGTGGGGTCCCCGACGTCATGCATTCGCCCGCCCTGGGTTCGATGGTCGAGCCCAAGCGACCCGAAGAGCTCGCCGAGGCCATCGCCCGCGAAATCGCCGTGGACTACGATGGCGCCCACATCGCGGCCCTGGGTGCCCGTGGCGACTGGCAGCAAAGCGCGGCTATGTTGGCCAAGGTACTCAGCTCGGTTGTCGACAAGAAGGCCTGAGTGGCCCCTACCCGCCACCAAGTCGGGTGCTACACTGAATAGGTCGTGAGCGAGAGCAAGCCCGAGCCTGAACCAATCGAGTGGCTCGAAGCGGAAGCAAACCAGCAGACCCTGCTGCGCGAGCTCCGACGACTGAAGCGACGAGCGAAAAAGAAGGTCGTCGTGGTGCTGATCTTGTCGCTCTTGGGCGCCGGTCTGGTCATCAAGAAGATCGCAGGGCGAGTACCCATCTACCAAGCGTCGATCTTGATGCGTGTCACCGAGGGCAACGTGGTGGAAGAGGACTCGC
>JAHEAK010000198.1 GCA_024642805.1 Kofleriaceae bacterium
AGGCAGGAGTCCACGAGATCGTTTTCGAGGCGACGAGCGCTGGGATAAGCGGTGGGGTCGAGACCATTGCCGCTCATGCCGGCTGCAAAGGCCTGCCTGGCCAGGGCATTCACATCGTCACCGGCGTCATAGATGAACGCAAAGGCTTTGCCGTCGGCTTTGAGGTCGTCACGGCGCATTTCGGACAGCTCGCTGAGAATCGCAGCGTGATCGCTAGAGCCAAGATCGGGAAAGGTATCGAGAGTCATGGTTTCGTCTTTCGAGTTGCAGTGCGCGGGCCTTGCGAATGCTTGCGAGTGGGAGTGCGCTTGAGTGGCTCTAGCAACCCCTTCCACAGCAGTTGATGGACGGGCCCCAGATCCTCTTCGAACATCACGCGCTGCACCATGAGCCCGTCGATCACGGCGCGGCACATGCGAATGAGGGCGTCAGGATCGCAGTCGTGAATGATTCCGCTGGCGATGCCGTCGCGAATGCGTTTGCTGAGCGCGCGCCGGTGGGCCTCGAAGGCCTGGTTGCCGATGTGGACGATGTTGCGAGTTCGCTCGTTGCCAGCCACCGCCAGTGCCTGCGTGAGAAAAAGCACTCGCTCTTCGCGCTGATGGTGGAAGGCATGCACGGCTTGCACCTGGGCGAAGAGCTGATCGAGGGGATGCTCGTGCTTCATCATTCGCTCGACGACGAAGAGGGCCTGCTCGGCCAGCATGTCGGCGAGGGCCTGCTCGAAGATGGCGACCCGGTCCGGGAAGTAATACAGCAGGGTCGGGCGCTTGATGCCCAGGCCGTCCGCCAGGCGGGAAGTCGAGCAATCGAGACCATTTTTGCGCAGAAAATCAACGGCTTGCTGGCAGAGCTCGCGGCGTTTCTCGGTGTCGATGGGGCGTGCCATTGTCTGACGAAGTGTCAAGTAACAGATTCGTTGACGTTTCGTCAAGGAATAAGCGCAGCCCGGCGACCCGCCGAAACGACAACACGCCGACACCTCAGTGCCGGCGCGCTGCCACTGGTCGAGCTAAAGAACTCTTCTTATTCGTTGGGAAGGTCGGCGCTAGCGTGCGAGCAGGACGACTCCTCACCTTCGCTCGGCATCCAATCCTGGTTGTCGGCGTAGTACACCCGACCAAAACTCGAGCTCCAGCACTCGGAAGCTTCGACGACCAGCGTGTCCAGGTCTCCGCCCTTTACGCGCAGGTCGGCTCGGCCTGCTCCGGTTGGCAACCACCTGGAGTGAATGAGCGCCTCTTCCTGCAGGGAACCGTCGTCGTCGAGGTCGCCGTTGATCTTGAACTTGAAGTCACCCGAGCCATCGGAGGCTTCGTCGTAGGCGTACTCGAAGTGCACGTCCTGTTCGATGCCGTTGTCGTCGAGCTGGCGGCCATCGATGGTCATCTGCAACGCAGGGATGCCATCATCGGGATCCTCGAGGTTGTACTCGACGGTGACCAATCCCTCGGGCTCGTTGTCGATGGGGTTGACGCGCTCGGCGGCGTCGAAGTCGATCGTAAAGCTGCCCCGGCCGCGGTTCTCGATTTCACCTGGGATAGCGTGACCGAAGATGAGCGACTCGAACTCGGCGTTTGCTTCGATCTTGCTGCGACCATCAAGGGTCCAATCAAAGCTGTTGTCGTCGTTGGCAGTAACGATCAAGCGGTAGTCGGCCGGATCGAGAGCCTTGGAACCAGGGCCCCAGGTGTAGACGTTGCCTTCGACGGTGGTGGGCGGGGTGTTGACGATGGCGTGGACGAGCACAAGCACCCAGCCGGCGCCGGCGTTGAGAGTGCGGGTGACGTTGCGCGTGACCACGTAGTACTGGGCAAGTTCACCTAGGAGGGCATTGCGCGACGAGCCGATGTGCTCTCCACCATCGCTCGGCATGAGGGCGGCCTGTTCGGGTAGGCGGATGCGCACACCTTCTGCGGTCGGAATCGCTCTGGCAATGGCCTCGGGGGCGTCCTGCTGGACACAGGCGGCTGCGAGGGTGGTGGTGAGGCAAAGGCTGGCGAGAGAAATCTTGAATGCGTGCATGGTGAGTGCTTGTGCAGCGAGCGTGCCGACCTGCAAGGTCTCGGAATCACGACTGCTGTGGCAGCTTCCTACAGAATGCCTGTCGGGCTACGCAGCGACCTTTGCGCCCGGCTGTTGGGTATGAAGACAGCCGCCCGCCCAGGGCTTGCTGCCAGGGCTTGCTGCCAGGGCTTGCTGCTAGGGCTTGCTGCTAGGGCTTGCTGCGCAAGAGCGAGTAGCTGCCAGTGGCGTGGGCGACAGGTCGATCGGGCTTGCCCTCGATCCACAAGCTCACCCGCCCGGTGATGCGCGTCGCGCCCGCACGCAGCAAGTCCGCGCGAGCGATCAAGTCACCGCCTGCCGCGGGCCGAAGAAAGTCGATGTGTAAATCACTGGTCACGGCCATCGCTTGCAGGCCGAGCTGGGTGAAGCTGAGGAACCAGAGCGCGACATCGGCCAGGGTGAAGATCGTTGGACCCGAGATGAAGCCGCCAGGTCGCAGCGTGCTCGCGTCGTACATCCATCTCGCCCTCACCCAATCACTGGCCAATTCCTCACAGCGAAGTGCACTACTGGCCAGCGGATAGACCTCTGCGATGAAGGCGTTGACTTGCTCTGGGCTCAAAGACATGACCGAGCCATTGTAGAGCGAAAGCCAGTTCGGCGCTGTGCTTGGTAAGACAAGTGGTCAAAAAGCTAGTGGGCCCGGCCCGAGTCCTGCCACTAGACTGCTCTCTCATGCCGAGCTCGGATCGACATCCAGGTGAGTTTCGCTACTGGGAGAACCTGCACAAGCCGGGCGTGCGTCGTGCGCGGCGGGTGGCCCGCCTCCTTCTCGGTTTTGATCCCGCGCCCGATGATAGTCGCGTTCGCGACTTCGCCTCTTCGTACTACGACGCCGATCCCATCGCAGAGGCCTTCGTCGGCCAAGTCGTGGAAGTGCAGGGCTATGCTGCGGCTCGGGCGATGCTGGATACAGCACTTGCCCACGGCGTTGATTCGCTTCCTGATGCTCCGCCAAGTCTGCGTGCTCTCTTCGCGGATCTCGAAGACGAGCCGGAGTGGTTGGACTGGCAGTCGGTGGAAGAGGGGGCCAAGGTCTTTCGTCGCTTTGGGTCTACGGTCTTCAAGTTCGCCGGCGCGATCACCTTGAGCGCTTACGATGAAAATTCCGTGGCCAAAGCGCTCATCCTCGCCGGCGGCTACGAGGGCGATACCACGCGCAAACGTTTTCTGGAAACAGCATCCTTCTGGATCGATGTCTCGGAACCGCGTGCGCTAACGCAGGGCATGCCCGGTCGGGCAGCCGCCCTGCGTGTGCGCATCATGCACGTCTTCGTGCGCCGGCGTCTGGCCCAGCATCCCGAGTGGGATGGGGAAGCTTGGGGCAAGCCCATAAGTCAGGGCGACGCGCTGATGACTCTCATGGGTGGCAGCGTGGCACCCGGTCTTGGCATGCAGGCAATTGGTTATCGACCGAGTCGCCGAGAGATTCGCTCGATGATGCACTTCTGGCGCTACGTCGGCCACATGATGGGGGTACGGCCACGTTGGTATCCAGAGAACATTGTCGAGGCCCTTCAGCTGCTCTTCGTAAGCTCCATCAAAGGCGCACATCAAGCCGGCGAAGATGGCGCGCGACTGTGTCGCTCCTACGGAAATGCCTTTCGCCCGCAGCGCGGCTTGTCCGTCAAACAGCGCATACGAGCGCGCATTGCCTATGGCAAGCACCTGGGATACACGCAGTTCTTCACGCCACCCTGGGCCGACAATCACTTGCCCTCGGCGGGCATGTGGACATTCTACCCTTTGCTCTTCTTTCCGTGGGTCTTTGGAGCGGAGAGCTTGCGCCGACGTTTTTCGCGTCTCGACGCGCTTGCCGATACCGTGGCCCGCCGTGAGCGCCGCCGTTGGTTGGATCGCGAGCTAGCGGGGCATCGGGCCAGTTTCAAGCCTCCCGAGACGCTCTCGCGCTAGCCTCTCAACGCATCGTATCGCGAATCTCGAAGTAGGGTTCGCTCACGGAGAAGCGCACAAGCTCGGCAACCCTCTCCATGGTGGCCCCGCAATTGTCGCGTACGATGCCTCGGGCGCCGGCCGTGAGGTCGCTCGACAGAATCAGTCCGACTCGATCGCAGCTCTTGACCTGACCGTGGTGCCACTCTCGCGCGTCAGGGCGGTGGTGTTCCTCTTGAATGCGCTCTGACACCATGCGCAGCTGCTCGATGGCGACAGGACTCTGCACCTTGACTTGTTCGAGGAGCTTGGCGAGATAGGGATCGTCGCGGCACTCGCTGCCGTTTAGGATCCAGTCGAGCATGGCCTGGGTCTGGACGGGATCGGGGAAGACCATGGAAAGCCAGTTCTCCTGGCGAAGGCGGCACAGCTGTTGACCGGCCTGAAATGCCCGCTCGCTCTCATCCTGTACAGCCAGATAGTCAGCTCCCACGACCAGAATGGGCTGTATCTGAGATTTCACCACCAGCACATCACTACTGACTCGGCCAGGGCGACGATCCTGAACGTACATGGTCGGCAGATCGAGTCCAAGAACTTGCGCATAGTACTGAAGCACGTAGAGGCGCTGATCGCTCTGCTCGGGCGGTGCCACGGCCTCCTTGCTCTTGAGGCCACGTGCGCGTGGAGCGCGGTCTGCGCACGCCAGTAGTGGGACGCCGAGCAGCAAGAGCAACGAGGAAATCTTGGCGTCTTGCGCGGGATGCAGAAGCTTGGGCCACATACCGCTTGGCACCGTGCTGCGCGGTAGCTTCATGGCCTGCAGCCGGTTCTCGCTAAAGAAGCGCTCCTGGCCGGGCGTGCTCTTCTGCAGCACACTGAGGGCCTGGCACAGGTTCCAGCGTGCGTCGTGTCGCCCGACCGCGCCGTAGAGCTCGGCGAGGGCCGAGTAGCTCGAGTGCCGATGCATGTCGAGATCAATGATGCTTTGGTGCTCGGCGATAGCCTTGTCCAGTTGATCCGGTCCGGCTTTGATGTAGAGCTCGGCCAGCTGCTCGCGACCGACGATACTGTCAGGGGCCAGGGTCCGAGCGACTTCGAGCGCGGCCACGGCGGCGTCGTAGTCCTTCAGGCGCGTGCGGTAGATCTCCGCGAGCGAGTGCCAGAGGTTGCCCAGTAGTTTGTGCTCGGGGCCAAGGCGCTTGATCATGCGCCGATAACTGAGCTCCTGTTTCTTCCACTCGCGGTTCTTGGTGAGGATGGCATCCAGGTCCGCGAAGGGCTTCATGTAGCGCGTGAGCTGCTCAGTGCTCACCCGGCTGGGATCGTGAAAATAGGCATCCAGGCAGTCTTCGTAGAGGGCAACCGCCCGGGTGAGGTCACCAACTTTGTCCCGTGAAATTTCCGCGGCCGCGTGGAAGTAGCTGCCCTTGCGAGCGCTGTCCTTCTCAAGCTCGGCAATGTGCATGATCGTCTGCAATGCCAGCGGCCACTGGCCCATGTCGGCAGAGAGATCGAGGACGCGCTGTAGCACCCTGCGATCGTTGCCACGTAGTTCCAACGAGTGTTGATAATCTTCGAGGGCTTTGAGCGAGGACTTGAGCTCAGCGGATTCGATATCTCCGAGCTCGGCGTAGAGAGTGGCGCGCTGCTCGTCGTTGGCTGTTTGTAAGCGCTGGCGTTTGGTCGCGACCACAGCACTCCACTCACCGCGCGACTCTCGAAGCGCCAGCTCGGAAGCCTGCACCTCGGGGTGTTTGGGGTCGTGGCGACGGGTGTGTGCATAGTGGGCCAGGGCGGCGTCACCGCGGCCCATTCGCCGTTGCGCCTCACCCAGCTGGTAGTGCAGTCGTGCTCGCTCCTTGGCGTTGTTGATGATCGTCGAACTGAGCAAGGTCTCGAAGTAGCGAACCACCGATTCGTCATGGCCAGCCTCGAGAGCCATCTCGCCGAGCGCACGTAGGCAATCAGCGTCGTGCGGATCGCTTGCCAAGACTTGGCGAAAGAGTCGGCTCGCTTTGTCTAGCTCGCCATCGGCGCGAGCGCACGCACCCGCCATGAGCAACAGACGACTTGGTTGCGAGGCGGACTCGCCATCGTCAGCCATCAGCTCGGCGACCAGTGGCTTGAGTGCTTCGGTGTCAGCGTTTTCGTATGCGATGTCGGCGAGCAACTTGGCCGCTGGCCGCAGACCGGGAATCAGCTCGCGCGCATCGAGACACAGGGCGCTGGCTTTGCCTGGGTTGTTGAGGCGCTCCTTGTAGATGCGTGCCGCCTGCATGGTCGCCTTGATGCGATCTGACTTGGACCCGGAACGACGTGCCTTCTCCTCGTACAGCGCCACCGCCTTACCCCAGGCATTGTCGGCCTCGTAGCGTTCCATGAGCAGGCGGCTGGCTCCTTCGTGATCGGGGGCGTGGCTTATCGCCTCCTGGAGATTCCACTCGACGGTGCTGTCGTCGGCTCCCCGATGGCTCAACATGCGCGCCATGCGAAAGAACACATCGGCTTTGGCGAGGCCCTGGCTGTGCTCGGCCTGTTTCTTTAACACTGCAATCGCCGCGTCGACGTCGGTAAGACGGTGATAGATGCGCCGGGCCTGGTCCACGTTGTCGAGCTCGTGCTCGAGCAAGTGGGCGACCTCGAGTTTGAGTGCGAGCTGCTCGTCGGTGCTCGTGAGCAGCTTTGCCTTGGTCCAAAGTACACGGCACAGGCTGGCGGTGGCACCGGTCTCGCGATACAGAGCCTCCAGGGCGTCGATGGCCGGGCGGTTGGCCTGATCGAAATCATGCGCCGCTCGGTAGTGTTCGATCGCCAAGGTGTTGTCTTTGAGTTTGTCAGCGGCCAGCGCACCACATTGCAGCAGGAGCTCCAGCTTGCGCCTGGCACCGACGCCCCGATCGAGCAGACGCCGCGCGCAGTGCAGAAAGCCCAGCCAATCTTCGCTCTGCCAGTGCATGGCACACGAGAGTTCGAGGGCGGGCGCGCTGTTCGGGTCAAGATGCAGAGCATTGTCTAGCGCATGCTCGGCGCTCGCCCTTTGCTCGAGAGGGTCGAGATACCAGGCGGCGACCTGCACCCAAATTTGCGCAGCCACGATTGGCGACTCATCCGCTCGGTCCTCTGCGGCCAACATGAGCTCGGGCAAGAGGCTTGCCCAGGCGTTGGTCTGTTCACAAAGCTCCGCCAGCGAAGCGATGACAGGGGCGTACTCGACGTCCTCGAGAAAGGCGGCCTGCAATACGATGAGTGCTTCTTGGGGTTTTTCTAGTTCGCTAACGTAGATGCGCGCGGCTTCTTGCAAAAGATGAATGCGTCGTGCCGGGCTAATCGTGTCGGGAAGGAGATCGAGGAGCTCATCGACACGCGCCTGGCCCTTTGCAGAGTTCAGAGGCATGCTGCCTTTGAGAGGCTGGACAAGGGGCTCCGAAAGCTCACCGAGCACAAAGTCGATCTCGACCTCTTCTGTTCCCAAACGCATGACGAGGCCATAAGAAGCAATTCTCGCACCAGCTTGAAATCACGGAGGGTTTTGTGCAACGTGCCGAATTTCTGCCCTAAAAGGACGGCGCCATACATGGCACTACATGCAACCACGAAAGGGCATGCAACTACGATGGGGGCTGAGTCTCCGATTTTGCCTCGCGAAGGAGCGGGCGAGCCAGCTGTCGCAACATGCTCAGTCGGCCGATGAGCAGGGGGGACAGGATGGCCTCATCCACCGCCAGGCAGCGTTCCATGAGCGAGTCGAGATCCTCGGATCGACCGGCGAGAATAGCGATGTGCAAGAGGTGTTGGTCGGCCACGCACTCGAGCGATCCGAGCGACGCGTCGCTCGCCATCTCTCTGGCCTCGCGACACATGGTTTCCCCAACATCCAGTTGTCCCAGGAGCGCAAGCGCGGCACCCAGATGCACGCGGGCCTCACACTCCAGCGCCCGATGGCCGACTTCGCTGGCAACCTGGGCGGCGTTTTCGAGATGCGGTGCGGCGTTGCCTGGGTTGCCTGCATAGAGCTCTGCCATGCCCAGGTTGAGCTCATCGATGGCGTGTTCGGTGCGCGTGCCGAGCGAACGCGACATGATGCGTGCTTCGGCAAAGCCACGGCGTGCGTCCTCTACGTCTCCACACTGCAAGTCGCAATCTGCAAGGTTGCTGGTGGCGATGGCCGACAAGCGGATGCGACCCGCCCGATGTGCCCGGTCGCGAACCCTAGAGTTGATGATGCGAGCATCGTCGAGGCGGGACTCGTTGACGGCCTGACACGCCCGCGCGAGGTCGATACGATCAGCCCAATGCGAGTCGGGCTTGCTGACCAGCTGGGCGGCTCGGGCAATCCACGTAGCGGCCGCTTCCGGTTGGTCGCCAACACATCGAGCCATACGCAAGGCGGCATCACAGCGCACGCCCGGCGCACACTCGGATTCGTAGGCGCGAGAAAGTCTGGCTTTGGCACTCTGCTTCTGACCGG
>JAHEAK010000842.1:0-1801 GCA_024642805.1 Kofleriaceae bacterium
GTAGTACTCGATGAACTTGAACTCGCTCTTGCCAATGCGCTTGGTGAGGCGGGCCAGACGCTCGACGTTGGGGCCGGAGAGCTGCTTAAAGACGATGCCGTGCACATCGAGCACATCGGACGCCTTGGACTGCACGCTCTCGAAGACTTCGCCCGAGATGGTTCGCGTCTGCATCTTGACCTGGCCGACGATCATGCTCCGAACGTTTTCGGGCAGGTTGTCCCAGGTACCAGCGGCCACCAGGGAATCGGCGATTTCCTTGCAGGTAGCAGGCACCTCAGGGTCCATGTGCTTGCCGATGATTTCCTCGAGGTCCTTGGCGCTAAAGCGCGAGGCTAGCTCCTCGGGGGTGATGAGGTTCTCGCTGACCATATCGGCGACGCCCGTGGCGAACTTGTGTCCCTGCTTGTACAGGATGCCCTGCCAACCTAGCGGCCCGACGCCCCAGAAGGCCGCGGGGTGGAAGATCATCTTCACGGCGGCGAGATTGGTGACCCAACCGATGATGGCGGTGACCGTTGGAACGGTGAGAAATAGTACTAACCAGTGCGGCATGGGTGATTACTTTCGCTTCTTGCGAACGACCTTGGCCTGTCCCTTGGGCTTGTCGCTGGCCTTGGTCTCGTCGGAGCTCTTGGACGTTGCGCCCTTGGCCTTGATCTCAGGAAGGGTGATGGCGGCACGCTCTTCGTCGCTCTCGATGACGTTCTTGTTGTAGGGCTTGCGCATGGCGTTGAGAGTTACCAGCCCGCCAATGACGGTCCAGATGCACAGGTGCTGCGCGGGGGTGAGGCCGAGGTAGTGCGGGTCATTCTCGGGAAAGCGCAAAAAGTCGAGCATGAAGCGGATGGGGGCGTAATACAGCGCAGCGATCACGATGATGGTGCCCGGCCGACGCGTCTTCCAAAAGCGAGCTACGAGCACGAGAATCAAGAACAGGAAGGAGCAGATAAAGACCTCGTAGAGACCGAGGTCGTGGGCCATGACGTGGGCGGTGCCATCAGGCAATTTCCAGTTCGCACAGCCCATGGTCTCGGCCATCGCCTTGAAGTCGGGGCTACCATCGGGCAGCTTCAGCTGTGGACAGCGGTTGAGTTTCGGGAGATGCACTCCTAAGAAGAAGTCTGTCTGCTGCCCCAGGTGGTCGTGGGCGGTCGCACATCCCATGCGCCCAAAGGTAAAGCCGGGAACGAAGCCGTAGACGACGGCATCCCCGTAGCGCAGGAAGTGGCAGTGAATACGGCTGGCGTAGAAGGTAAAGGCCAGGGTTGCACCCAAGATGCCACCATAGGAAGCAATGCCCTCCCAGACGCGCAGGATGACCAGGGGATCCTTGAGCACCTTGCCAGGGGTGTAGAAGAAGACGTCCAGAAGGTGGCAGAAGATGAAGCCGAAGACGATGGCGCGCATGCCCATGAAGCGCAGCGCGTCCTCGCTGTAGTTATGGTCACGCGCGTACTTGGCGCCGAGCGAAGTTCCGACCAAGACGCCTGTGGCCACCAGTAGGCCGAAGGGCTGAATCGGCAGCGGACCAAGGTGGATGGTCGTGAGTTCGATAAATGGCATCATGGCGGTCGGAAGGTTCCTTCGGGCTACGCGTTGGCTCCGGCGCTGGCGCCGGGTGCGAAGTTGGGCAGCGAAGCAAAACGCTCGACATGGAACTGCTCGTCGCCAAAGAGTTGCGAGAGCACCCGCAGACGTTTGAAGTACAGGCCAATATCGTGCTCATCGGTAACGCCGATGCCGCCGTGCAGCTGAATGGCCTGCGCGCTGACGAAACGGCCACCGGTGGTGAGCTGGG
>JAHEAK010000842.1:1811-2310 GCA_024642805.1 Kofleriaceae bacterium
CACCGCGCTCATGCGCGCCACCTCGTCGGCTTCGTCCATGCGGATGGCGGCCTCGAGCCCAAGGCTCTTGCAGCACTGCACCTGCACGAACATGTCGACGGCGCGGTGTTGCAGGGCCTGAAAGGTGCCGATCTTTGTGTCGAACTGCTCGCGGGTCTTCATGTACTCGACGGTCATGTCGAGACAGACCTGCACCTGCCCGGAAGCTTCCGCACAGGCGGCGGTCGCGCCACCGTCGAGAACGTTGATGATGGTGCTCAAGGCCTTGCCTTCACTTCCCAAGAGCGCCGAGGCCTCCAGCTTGACCTTGTCGAAGCTGAGCATCGCGGCTCGCTGACCATCCATGGTCTTGACCGACTCGATGGTGAGACCAGGGCTGTTCTTGGCGACGATGAAGAGGCTGATGCCACTCTTGTCGCGCACATCGCCTGAGCTTCGAGCAGTGACCACGAAGTAGTCGGCTGCATGCCCACCTAGCACCCACTCTTTTCGGCCGCTC
>JAHEAK010000199.1 GCA_024642805.1 Kofleriaceae bacterium
CGAATCGGCTTTGGTCGCCGATCTGAGCGCACGCCTATACTTGAACTTCAAGCGCGATCATCTGCGCATCTCCTGTGGCCAAGCGCGGGTCTACGGCCACCTCGATACGCCCGGCCCCATCCTCGCTCACCGTTTGATGTCGGCCCTCTTGCGCGTCGGCCAGGCGAGCTACGCCACCGAGCTCGGTCTCGGCGACTTCAGCATGCGACCTCTGCATGCGGCCGTCTTGCATGCCCTGCCCTCTGCCGGCTGGCGCCTGCCGAAGCAGAGTTCGCTTAGCATCGTGGGGGCTGCCGTCGACTCCGAGGGCCTGACGGTCAGCTTTCGAGATCAACGCGAGAGCATCAGCAGCGGTGCGGGACAAGCCGCAGCCAGCCTGGCCGAGAGCCTGGATCGATTTCGAGCTCCCGATGCATTGCTCATTAGCGGTGACCTCGAAGGTGCCATGCGCGGGTATCGAGGCGAGCTGGCCGCGCGCGGTCCGGAACAGCCCTTCCTGGTCGAGCGTATTCTTTCCATCGCGTCCGCCAGTCGCCACTACTTCATGGATGGTCTCGAGCTCGCCAGACAAGTTCTGGGACGATGGCCCGACTTTGCACCTGCGCATGCAGCGATCGCCAGCATCTCCGTGGCGCAAGGCGATGTCGAGAGCGGAGCGATTCGCTATCGCTCGCTCAGCCAGGCCTCGGCAACCGTCGGTGACGACGAAGGCACCGTGCGCGCCGCCCTCGCTGGCGCTCGCCTGCTGCGGCAATTTGCTCCCGACGACTCCACTCGACTCTACGAGCTGGTGCTCGAGCATCGTCCCGGCCACGCAGAGTCAGCGGAAGCGCTTGCTGACCGCTATCGAGACGAGAGCCGCTGGTCGGATCTGGTGCGCCTTATCCGTATGCGACTGGCTGCCACTGACGCACCCGAGCGACAGGCCCGAGACCACGCACGCCTTGCCGATGTGCTGGCCAATGAGCTGGGCAATCCCGAGTCAGCCCTCGCCGAGCTGGTGGCCGCTTGCCGACTCGATGACACCATCGCCAGCGTGCATGAGCAGCGAGCGGAGGTCGAGCTGCAGCTGGGCAATACCGAGTCGGCCCTGGCCAGCCTCGAGCGAGCAAACGCTCTACACAAGTCCCGCGCCGACTCACGCGCGCTCCTGCGCAACCTCATACGCGGTGGCGAAGCTTGCCTCGAATCAGAACAATTCGCACCTGCCCTGCGCTGGTTCCTGGCAGCGCTCGAGGTCAGCGTCAGCGACAGCTTGGCCATGCGCGGCGCGGCCCAGGCCTCTGCAGGCCTTGGACAACATGAGGACGCAGCTCGCCTGTGGCGTGAACTCTTTGACGCCGGCGTAGAAGCGCCGAGAATTCAAGCCCACTTTGCATGCGAGCTTGGTCGCAGCTTGCTGGCTGCAGGCAACGCCGCCGACGCCAGGATGCCCCTCGAGCGAGCGGCCGAAACCGGCGGTCCTCGCACCCGAGCCGAATCCCACGCTCTTCTCGCCGAGATTTTCGAGCGCAGCTCCGAGCAAGACAAAGCCCTCGATCACCTGCAGGAAGCGATCATCCAGCTCGCGTCGTCGGAAGTCGATGAAGCCTTTCTCTTCGCCGACAGCGACGGCGACAGGCGTCAGCGCCTTGCGGCCCTGTCACTGCATCGGGCAGAAATGGCCGGCAATGACTCCGTCGAGGCGCTCGGCGACTTGAAGCGTGCCTTCAGCAACGCGCGCCCGGGAGACGAGTTGCGCAAGGCGGCCGCTCGCCACCTTCTGCAACGCACGCCAGCCAATGACGGTGACCTCAGCTGGCTCGACGAGCTGGCCGCCGACAACCCCGACCACGATGAGGCCGCGTACTTGGCGATTCGACGGGCCGCTATTCTCGATGCCTCTGGCAATCGCGAGTCGGCGCTCGCGGCCCTGACCAAGGCCCTGGTTGAGGAGCAGGCCTCGGATGCGCCAAGACGGGCGGCCCTGCTCTTGAAGGCCAGCATCCTGGAAGCCATGGGCGACAGCCAGGCGCGCGCTGACGTGCTGGCGCAACGAGCAGCCCTCTCCGGGTCCAACGCGCAACGAGCAGCGGCCTCGGTCGAGTCCGCCGAAGGATGGTTCGCGGCCGGCGACAGGCAGCGAAGCGAAGCGGCGGTGCGCGTGGCTCTGCAAACGCTGAGCGGCGCGGACGATGAGCAATCGATCGACCTGCGACGACGAGCCCTCTTGTGTCTTGGCGAATGCGCATGGAAAGGCCGGGCCTGGGAGCAACTGAACGAGGCCTACGAGTCGCTCTACGGCGATGCCGTGCACCCCGCCAACCCAGAACATCTCTTACGCTGGGGAACCGCACTCGAAAAGCTTGGTCGAGCCGAGCGAGCCACCGAAATTCTCGAGACCGTACTCGAGAGCAATCACAGCGATGCATTGGTTGCCCAGGCCTCGAGATTGTTGGCGCACCTGTACGAAGGGCTCGGTCGTTATCAGGTGGCTGGCGCTGCGCAAGAACGCTATGCCAGCTCCGACAACAGTGAGCTGAGCGAGGCCGCACGTGCTGACGCCTGGTATCGGGCCGGCTCGATGTACCGACGTGAGCCAGAGCTCATCGAAGAAGCCAAGCGCTGCATGGCCATGGCGCTCAGCATTGCTCGGGCGCACTTGCCGGCACTCGACGCCCTCGAACAGATTGCCCGCGAACAGGACGATCACGAGCGCTTGGCGGTGATTCTCGGTCGCAAGGTCGCCGCCATGGGTCGACAACCCCAACGGCAACGCGGGCTCCTGGTTCGACTGGCGACCTTGCAAGAGCACGTGCTCGATCGCATGGACGTCGCTCGCGAGACCTATCGACGCGTACTGGAGATGGCTCCCGAGTACCGACCGGCGCTGCGCTTTGCCGCGCGCGACGCACGCAACAGCGGCAACCTGCCCTTCGCATGCGAGGCCCTGGCCAAGTTGGCTGGCGATTTGCCAGACGACGCCGAGTTGTCGCTCAGTGCCGAAGAGCTCGCCACCCAGCAGGAAGACAGTCTATTCACCCTTGCCTCTCTGGTAGCAAGCACCGCGGGACAGGCGCCCGACCACGCGATTGCGGTGCTGGTCGAGCGAGCCCGCAGCTACGACGACGACCGCTTGTGGCGTGCCCTAGAGTCAGTGCACCGTCGCCGGCAAGAGTTGGTTGGGCTCGCCGATGTCTTGGGGCAGCGCGCTCCGCACCTGGACGACACGCACGCGCTGAGAGCTGCCCTTGAGCGCATCGACATTCTCGTCAATCAGGTCAAGGACGAGGGCGCTGCGCTCATTGCCCTTGGCATCGCTGACAAGCGCCATCCCGACAGCCCAGAGCTCGCCCGCTGGCGAGAGCGATTGCTTCCTGCTGAGTCGGAGCTCGAAGGACGAGACGCTGACGGACCGGCCAGCACCTCGAAAGCCCTTGACGAGGCCAAGGCCAGCGAACTTCTCAGCAGTCCAAACCCGAACGTCATCGCCGAGCAAGCGCGAGCCCTCCTCGACGCCGGGCAGTGGACCAAGGCCAGAACTCTTCTTAGTCCCTTCACGCACTTGCATGACGAGCGCGCACTGCTGTGGCTCCACGTCGAGTCAGCCCTGGCCCTCGGCCAAGTCGAGCACGCCAGCGGCATTCTGTCAGTGATCGCACAATCGGCCAAGCAAGGTGCCGAGCGCAGCGAAGAGCATCGCGCCGTGCGACGACTCGCGGACCTCCTCATCGAATCCGATGGCTCACAGGACACCGCCCTGGCTCTCTACGAGCGCGCGCACGAGCTCGATCCCGACGATCTCATCGCTGCAGAGCTCTACGCCGAGCTGTTGCAGGCCAAGAGCGAGGCTGAGAACGCCCGCAGCGCTCGTGAAGAGGTGCTCGAGATCGCCAGGCGCACGGATGCCGGTCCGACGCAAGAAGCGCTGGCCTTGCGGGCACTGGCCCGCAGCGAGCTGGAGGCCGACCATTTCGCCAAGAGCATCGCTCTGCTCGAACAGGCCATCGAACTGGCGCCGGGCATGCTTGGCCTATACCGCGATTGCGCCGATGCCGCTGTGGGCGCCGGTGACGCCGCCAAGGCCGTCGTTTTGCTGGAAGCACTCGCCGAGCGCCAAACCCGCGGCGAGAGTGATCCGACGTACCAGGGCGCCAGTCTCAGCGATCTTCATCTGCTCATCTCAGAACTTTACTATAACAAACTTCAGCAACCCGAAGAAGCAAGACGCAGTATGCGGCGCGCCGCCGATAGCTTTGCGTCCGGATTCCGACGCAACGCCACCCTCCGACAGCTAGCCTCCGAAGCAGAGGGTGCCGGTGCGCTCGAGGAAGCGGTCGATGCCTATGAAGCGATCGGACTGGAGCAACTCTCCGACCACGAGCGTTTCAACTGCGCAAAGCTGTACCAGCGTCTGTCCCGCGATCACGCAGCGGTCGAGATTCTCGAGTCGGCTCGCTTGGCCGGATCCTTGTCCAACGAGGGCCGCAGCCTGCTCTTCGCACTGCACCGACAGCGTGCCCGTAACGAGGAGCTCGCCGAAGCGCTCGAAGCGGCGGCCAATGGCGCCCCAAAGGGCATCGCCATCACCAGGCTTCGCGAGGCTCGACGCATCTACCGCGACGTCCTGGCGCATGCCGGCGCCGACCGACGCTGCCTGGACACGCTGCGTGGCATGGGGCTTTCAGAAGAGGAAGCGCAAGCACAGGCCTCGATCGATGAGCTCGAGCACTGCGCCGAAGCGGCCGCTGCTGGCGACGAGGGCGCGGTGGCCGCCAGCTTACTGGCACGGGCTGTTCAGAACCATTGTCACGCCTTGGCCAATCGTGGCGAGTCGGTGGACCAGCGGACTATCGATCAGCTCTCGAAGCTGCGCGTGCTAGTCGCTCGGCCCACACTTCCCAATACTCGCAGCGCAACTCGCGAGGTCGACGCCTTGGTCAGCTCGCTCTTGGCGGCGGCCTCCGTCGACGAGAACCACAGCTCTGCGGCAGGCTTTTTGATTGAAGTCGCCGCACTTCGGAAGAACCTGCTGCATGACACACGGGCGGCGGCCGACGCCTTGGCGCAGGCGCTATCGCTTCGAGCCGATGATGCCCACATACTCGGGGAGCTTGCCAGCTTGTTGCGCGAAGCAGGCGACTACACCCAGCTCGCAAGCGCTTACGAATTACACTTAAGTGTGATACGTGGACCTCGGCGTGCGCGCCCCTTGCTCGATCTCGGCCGTTTGTGTCACCACATCTTTCAAGAGGAGGAGAGGGCCAGACGCTGCTACCTCGAGGCTCTCGAGTTGGACGCGAGCTTGGCCTCCGAGGTCGACCCCCTCTTGCTAAGCTTGAGCGGCCCGCAGGCGATGACCGGCGCCAGCAATCAGGAAGTCTCGACCGAGCTGGACAAGGCGGCGGCGCTCGAAGCGCTGGGCAAGCACGATGAAGCGCGAGCGCTCTTTGAAACAGCGGCCCTGCTGGCTCCTGGAGATAGCCGCGCCTTCTTGGCCCTGCGCCGCATCTATGCCGAAGCTTGTGACCACGAAAAGCTCAGCCGAACCCTCGAACAACTCACCACCCTCAGCAGCAGCCGCAAGGAACGCGCCGGGCTCTTCTTCGAGCGTGCGAACCTGGCGCGCAATGTCTTCCACGATGACGTCCTGGTCTACGAGTATCTAAAGGAGGCCGCCGCCAACGATCCGGATGACCTTCGCTTTTCACACGCCTTGCGCTCGATTGCCATGGCGCGCGGCGAGTGGGCCTTGGCAGCAGAGCTCACCTATCGCGAAATTGCCGCCAGCGACGCCGACGACGAACGCGGAGCACTGTATCTGGAACTCGCTCTCATCTTCGACGAGAAGCTCCTCGACGCTGGTCAAGCCGTGGTCAACTACGAGCAGGCACTCGCCCTCGATCCGACCATCTTGGCCGCTCCTCGGCCCTTGGCACGCCTCTACGAGCTCGCGGGCCGCCACGCGGACGCCAGCAAGATGTACAAACAGTCGGCGGCCATGAGTCCGGATCCCGCTGAGGCGGCAAGACTCTATCGACATGCCGCCATGAATGCCGAGCAGGCCGGCAAGCTCGAAGAAGCCAAGGAGCTGTACGCAAGCGTCGGCAACACGGCTCCCGGCAAGGATAGCGACGCCGCGTCCATGGCGATGGAGCGACTGCACGAGGGACAAATCGCCAGCGTAAGCGACGACGAAGAGCATGCATCTGACCGATCCGTGGACGCCATGCAGGCCCGCTTGGAGAAGCTGCAAGACCCAGCCGACCGAGCCAATGTGCTCTTTGAACTAGGCTGCGCATACCAGCACGATCTGCACGACTTGAATGCTGCGGTGCGCGCGTTTGAGGCGGCACTCGAGGCCGATCCACAACAGCTGCAAGCCGTGGACGCGTTGGCCGACATCTTTTATCAGCAGCGCGACTGGCTGGGTGCCCAGCGCCTGTACCAGCAAGTTCCGCCCGAGCGCAGCGCCTTACCACCTGCCGTCGTGGCCCTGCGCCAAGCAGAAATCGCCGAGTCACTTGGTCAGGAAGAAGCCGCATTCGAGGCCTTCCAATCGGCCTTTGACTTTGCTCCCAACGACACCAAGGTCTTGGCAGGACTGAGCCGCTGCGCCAGCCGAGTCGGTCGCAGACAAGAAGCCATGCTGGCTCATCAGGCTCTGATCGCGCTCATCCCTGTCGATCAAATCGAGCGCCTGCGGCAGGCTCGAATCGGCCTTGCCAAGCTCGCGGAGGAACTCGGCGATATCGACAGCGCCATCGCGACCTACGAGTTGATGCTGCGCGACGAACCCGACGCGGTGCAGGCCCTGCGCGTGTTGCCACGCTTGTACCACCAGGCCGATCGCCCCAAGGATGCCACGCGCGCGCTGCAGGCCCTGGTGCACGTTACGCCATCGCCAGGTGCTCGCGCCGCCCTGCTCTACGAGCTCGGTGAGATGTATGGCGAGAGCGACTCCGAGTTGGCAGCCGACGCCTACCTCAAAGCGATCGACTTGGATCCGGGACACGTCCCAACCCTGCGTCGACTGCTTCACCACTACTGTGCGATCGGCGATGTGGTAACGGCTTGTGAGATGGCGCGCGATCTCGAGAAACAACACTGCTTGCTCGAAGCCGCCACGGGTCTTGGACTGCTCTATCGAGCGGCCGTCGCCGCCGCGCTTGCGGGCAACGTCCAGCTGTGCAAAGCGATTGGTCAGTCTCTCGGCCAGGGCGCGCCTCGGGAAATTGCCACGGCCCTGCGCGAGAGCTTTGTAGCCCAGGCACCCGGCAAAGCCGGCCTGGATTGGATTGGGGCGGCACGATCTCTTTGCGCAGCTACCGGTGACAGCCTGCAATCGGTGCTGGAAGTTCTCGAGAGCATGCCAGGGCAGCAAGTCGCCCCCCTCGTCAAGACCCTCGTCGAGGGTTAAGTTCCCGAGAGATTCACGCCTTGCAAAAACGCACCGAGTCACTTCGGGTGGTTGACGCATCGGTGAGCATGATTACGTTAGGGACACCATGAGGATTGACCGACTTACCATCAAAGCCGCCGAAGCTGTTCAGCAAGCCCGCGACCTCGCGCTGAAAAAGCAACACGCGGAGGTGCTTCCTGAACACCTCTTGCTGGCCATGCTGGCGCAGGACGAGAGTTTGGTACCCAAGCTTCTCAGCCGTGTCGGCGCCAACCTCGAGGCCATCAACTCCGATTGTGAGGCAGCCCTCGGCAAACTGCCAACCGCCCGCGGCGTGACCATGGACGTCGGCGTTTCTCGAGTTCTCAAAGAGCTCTGGGCCAGCGCCAACAAAGAGGCCGATGGCTTCAAGGACGACTATATCTCGTCCGAACACTTCCTACTGGCCATGCTCGACAGCGAGACCAGCTGCTCGCAAACCCTCAAAAAGCAGGGCGTCACTCGTGAGCGCCTGATGAAGGCCCTCACCGATCTGCGCGGCAATCAGCGTGTGACCGATCAGGATCCCGAAGGCAAATACGAGGCGCTCGAAAAGTACTGCCGAGATCTCACTCGCCTCGCCAGTGCGGGCAAGCTCGATCCCGTGATTGGTCGAAACGAGGAGACTCGCCGGGCCATCCAAATCCTCAGTCGCCGCAGCAAGAACAACCCGGTGCTCATCGGTGAGGCCGGCGTTGGTAAGACGGCCGTCGTCGAGGGCATCGCCCATCGCATCGTCGAAGGCGATTGCCCCGAGTCTCTGACCGGCAAGTCGCTCCTCGAACTCGACATGGGCGCGCTCATCGCCGGCGCCAAGTACCGCGGCGAGTTCGAAGATCGCCTCAAAGCGGTCCTCAAAGAGATCGCCTCCGCCGAAGGCAACATCATTCTCTTCATCGACGAGCTGCACACCATGGTCGGTGCCGGTGCTGCCGAGGGCGCCATCGACGCCGCCAACCTGCTCAAGCCAGCGCTCGCTCGCGGCGATCTGCGCT
>JAHEAK010000200.1:0-3764 GCA_024642805.1 Kofleriaceae bacterium
ATCCTCGATCAGTACTCCAACGAGAGTAACCCGCTGGCGCACTCCGAAGGCACCGGTGCCGAGATCCTCGAGCAGTGCGGTGGTCGCATCGATGCCGTGGTCATGGGCGCAGGCACCGGCGGCACGATTACGGGCGTTGCACGCGCCATCAAGAAGGCGCTGCCCAAGTGTCAAATCATCGGCGTTGACCCCGAAGGCTCGATCCTGGCCGGCCCTGGCGAAATCAAGAGCTACAAGGTCGAGGGCATTGGTTACGACTTCATTCCCGAAGTTCTCGATCGCAGCCTGGTCGATCGTTGGATCAAGAGCAACGACCGCGACTCGTTCCGCGTTGCCCGGCAGCTGATTCGCCAAGAAGGCTTGCTCGTCGGTGGCTCGTCGGGAACCGCCATGTGGGCCGCGCTGCAAGTGGGCAAGGAGATGAAAGCCGGCCAGCGACTGGTCGTGCTCCTGCCTGACTCCATCCGCAACTACATGACCAAGTTTGCCGACGACACCTGGATGCGTCAGCACGGCTATCAGCAAGTGGATTGGGAGCTAGGCACCATCAGCGAGATGATTCGCGCCATGCCTCCCTGTGAGCTACTCACTGTGAACGTCACTGACCCGGTGGAAGAAGTCGTTGGACTTTTTCGCAAGCATGGATTTTCGCAGTTGCCGGTCCTCGACGATGGCAAACTGGCGGGCATCCTCACCGAAGCAGACGTCTTGCATGCGATGGTTGCCGAGCGGGTGTGCAAAGGATCGACGGCCGCCGAGATCATGGAGCGCAAGGTCTCGACCATCACTGAGCACGCCGACGCCAGCGAGCTGCCACGCATCTTTGACCGAGGCGAGATCGCTCTGGTCATGGGCGACGGCGGCGAGATTCGGCGCATTATTACCAAGCTCGATTTGATCGACTACCTGGCCTCGCGCCGGGCCGGCTAGAAGATCCCGAAATAACAGGATCCAGGCCGGGCACGTGCCGACGTGCCCGGCCTACATGGCCTTCCATTGGCTCCTTATGTTGGCGGCGACAAGGCTGTTACGCTGCCAATCGGTGGAAAGCGCCGCCTCACATAGCTCGTGTTGCTACCGGTGCAGCGCGCCCGTTCACCCGGTTCGCTCCGCGGTTCGCGTGATCGAGTCTCGTGTGTTGCGTGTGTGCGCAAGCTGCCAGAGCGCGGCGCACGGACTGGAAGGCACGGCTCTCTCTGGCACGGCTCTCTCTGGCACGGCTCTCTCTGGTGCGGCTCTCTCTGGTGCGGCGCTGCATGCGAACAAGAGCGCAGCCAGTAAGAGCAGCCTTAGCTCACGGGCTCTGCTTGCGCAGAGCGCTTCGGCCTTCATGAGCCGCTCGGCCACCGAGAGCGCACTGCTTGCCAAGAGTGCTTCCGCCATCAAAAGCCGCTCGGCTGCCAAGAAAGCCGAGCTTGCCAAAAGCGCGTCGGCGCTGCGGAACCCCTCCCTCACCGGCAGCACTCTTGCCCTTGCGAGTCCTTTGCCCGAGCCTGCATCCGTGGAGCAGGTGAGTCAGGCTGTATTCGTTCCCGCCCTCGAGCAGCAGGTCGAAACCTCGCTACACACAAGTCGCTTTCGTTGGCGACGCGCGGCGGGAGTCTTTGCCATCGCCGGTATCAGCGCACTTCCTATCGTTGCGATGCGATTGCGAGCCCACGGCGCAACCACTCGGCATGTGCAGGCGCCGATGGAGCGCCCCGCCACCAAGCTGTTATCGCTGCGCACAACGCCTGTCGAGCTCATCGAACCGCCGCCCGTGAAGCTTATCAACGGGACCAGTTGGGTCCACCCCATTGCCGGCACCGAAGAGCAGGTGCCCATCAAAGGAACTCGACTCTTTCGAGCCGCCCGTCCCGGCGATCGCCCTAGCGAATGTGGCGAGGGCCATTGCGGCGTGGACCTCGACGCGCCACGCGGCACTCCAGTGGTTTCGGTGCGCCCTGGCATCATTGAGAAAGTGATGCGCGACGAGGACGCGTCGGGCGGCCGCTACGTGTGGATTCAGCACGACGATCTGCGTTTGCGAACCGAGTACTTCCATCTCGATCGCGTTGCCCCCGATCTGCAAGTTGGTGACACCGTGGTTGCCGGGCAGTGGCTTGGCACCCTCGGGCGCTCGGGAATCGAGCACAGCGAGCCGCATCTGCATTTTGCGGTGCGTGACCTCGATCGCGGCGAGCGCTACGTGGATCCCGAGCCTTTCCTGGAAGATGCCGTGGTCATGGGGCTCTTGGAAATGCGCCTGGCTCCACAGCCCTGATGGCGCAAGCTGGCTGCGTGTAGCGAGAGCACCCACAGCTAGCTCAGCTCTTTGCTCTGCCAGGGCAGCGATGGTCGACTCGAGGGGCAGAAGACCTTGGCCTGACTCGAGCTTCGTTGCATGATCAAGAGATAAGAACTCGTTGCTGCTGCCTACCTCCTCTCTCCTTATGATCTTAAACCTACGCAGTGCTGCCTTGTTGTGCGTGCTCGCCGCTTGCGGTGACGCTTCCGTAGGCGGCATGCAGAGAGCGCGACCAGACGCCGCAGAAGCGCAGCCCGAGGACGTCGACAATGACGGTGTGGCCGACGCCGAGGACAACTGCCCGCGGGTGGCCAATGCAGAACAGGCCGACGCGGATGGTGATCTGGTCGGTGATGCCTGCGATTGCGAGCCGGAGGATGCCGGCAACGATTCCTTCCTGGTCGTCGATGACGACCTCTTGCAGGACTCAGGGCTATTTACGCCCACCCAGAGCTTTGATCCCATCAACTGGAGGCAAGAAGCAGGCGGCTATAGCCAGTCACGCCTCGCCGATCAAAGCAATGACGCGGCTCTCTTCCAGGGACTGCAAATGACCGACGTGTACATGCGCGTCACGGCTGCTTCGACCGAGATTGCCAACTTTGACGATCAGGACATGCGCCAGCTTTTACTGGTTGCCAGGGTCAGCGCGCTGGCCGACTCCTACGAGGCCTATGGGTGTGGCCTCGAGGTCGTCGAGGGACTACTGCCCACCCAGAAGACGACGGCTCTCAAGTTCTCGGGGCCGCCTCCGGATGGCCTGGACGTCGAGGTCTATGAGCGCACCGACCGCGCAGCCGTGCAGGTCAACGAAGATTTCGAGCTAGAGATGATCTTGCGCGGCAACCTCATGCAATGCACGGCGACTCTCACCCCCTCGGGTGCGACCGTCGCCACGGCCACCGAGATACCGATCAAAGCCGGTTACGTCGGGCTGCACACTCGTGAAACCAAGGCTCTGTTCAAGAACCTAAAGGTCTGCGAGTACCGCAATGCCCCCTAGCCCTTAGGCTCGAGGCGTCGGCGCTCAATCTTCGTTGCGCATGCTCCACAGGTGGCGACTGATGAGTGGACGGCGTTCCTCACCTGTCACCGTCATCAAGAGTTTGGTGATCTTCAGGTGCTCCATATCGGTGAAGAGCAGAATGAGCATCTCCCGAATAAAGTCGGTGTTGAGCGTGACGTAGTTGTCGGTTCCCACCGCGAGCTTGACACCCTTCTTCTCCCACCAAGAGAAGGGGTGATCTTTGTAGTTGGGAAAGGTCTTGGTCAGCATGATGTTGGACGAGGGCAGGGCGACCAGACCGACGCCCTTGTTGATCATGCGATTGAGAACGTCGTGCTGGTAGTGCTCAACTTCACGTGCGGCGTGAAACTTGGTCTTGATGAATCTGCGAATGTCGTCGGCACTTAGCTCGGTGCCCGCGATCAGGCGATCGCGAACCTCCGGGTGCTTGCCCCAGTCCATGTCTGAGAT
>JAHEAK010000200.1:3793-8415 GCA_024642805.1 Kofleriaceae bacterium
GGAAGTAGAAGTTTGGGTTTACTCCCAGACTAACGCCGTGCTCGAGAGCATCGATGTGCCAAATGTTCATGGCGTTGTCGACGGCCTGAACCCCGCGCTTGAGCGACTTCCAGGTCTCGCCATGGTGACTGCGAATGTGAAAGCCGCGAAACTGCAGCTTGCGAAAGCCCAGGCGCATCTCCTCGAAATGCGCCTTGCGGTAGTGGTTGCGCTCGTCGCCGACGGTATCGACGTCGGTCATCTTGTCGCGGAGGAAAGGGTACTTTTCGATCAAGGCCAGCAGGGTCTTTATCTGGTGGATAAAGTCGTCGTGCTTGTTCTTGAAACGCGTGGCGTCGAAGAAGAAGGATTCCTTGCGAAAGCTCGGTGAGAGGATGAAGTCAAATGCTGGCTGCTCACGACGGAACTTGGCAAATCCCTCGTAGAGACCGAGGACCACGTCTTCCGGGCCGACCGGATCGCCGGGCAGGGCGTCGACATCGTTGCTGGTGACCCGCGAGAGCGAGAACTTCAGGCGAATGCGGCCGACGTTGTAGTTTTGGAAGGTGGTGCTGGCCAGGTGGTAGGCCGCGTCCTCGTGTGCTTTGCGATCGGTTAGGACCAACTTCGGCAGGGTAAGCACCTGCAGGTAGCGATCGAAACTGATGTTGTCACGCATGCGAATGAGCGTGTCGACATCTTCTTCGCAGGTGATGGGCAGAGCCTGCGGTCCGTAGGTGTCGGTAATCTTCTTTTCGTAGACGGCCGCATCCGGGCCCTCGAGCAGCTGCATGAGGCGTGGATAGACGAAGGCCGCCGTCAGTGAGCCCGTGAGGTGGATGTGCTCTTCTTGAAAGTGCAGAGGGAAGTGTCGCAGGAAATCGCCGAGCACACCGGCGACCTCGTGTTCGAGCAAGGCCTCGATACCTTCGCCTTCGGTGGAATACTCAAATAGCTTCTGTCGAAAGTCGCGCACGGAGGCCAGCGCTGCGGGCCGTTCGTGAAAGAGCATGCTGTGGGTGGCCAATTCGAGAGTGTCGCCGAGCGAAACGCCATTGGTTTCGCTGATGAGCTTGAGCATGATTAGGCTCAGCTCGCTGTCGTTCTTTTCATTCATATTCCCACCGACAATAGCAGGCGGCAGCGGGCTGTATATAGTGTTAGCTTGCCGCCATGGGCACTCGGCGTGCGGCTTTGCTTGCGGGACTGGTCGCGCTCGCGGCTTGCCAAAGTCCACCGGCCAGCCTGGTCACTGACGCCGCCGTGCAAAGCGATGCCTGGCAGGCGCCAGAGAACTGTGCCTCCGGTCTGGCCTTCGAAGACATCTCCAGCCTGAGTCCGGATCTGCAGGCCAACCGCTACGGAGGCGAGCCAGGTTGGGACCACGTCGACAAGTACGGGCCTGGCGTTGGCCTGGCGGACCTCGATGGTGACGGCTATCTCGACATCGTGCAGGTGCGCGCCGAGCGAAATGTGGCAGCCCTACGACCTCCGGTGGTCTACCGCGGCGTCGGTGACGGCCGTTTTCAAGAGGCCGCTCGACCCGCCTGGCGCGAGCAAGACAACGGCACCTTCGCGCTCCTCTTCGACTATGACCAGGATCAGGACATCGATATTCTCATCGGGGTCGCGGGCGGCGATCCGGTGCTGTACCGCAACGATGGCGCCTTTGCCTTCACACAAGTCAGCGCGCAGGCGGGTCTCTCTGGCATCGTAGATCACGCCTATGCCGCCGTCGCAGGCGACGTCGATGGTGATGGCGATCTGGATCTCTACCTGGGGCAGTGGCGCGCCGACCTCCCCGATCACGGTCCGGGCATGGCTGAAAACCTCTTGCTGCTCAACCAAGGCGGCGTGTTCAGCACAGCAGAGCAGGACCTCCGTTGCGACGGGCGCTCGACCCTGGGCCTGGCCATGGCCGACCTCGACGGCGATAGCGATCTGGACATCTATGTCGCCAACGATTTTTTCGAAGACTGCCTCTACGAGAATCTCGGCAGCGAGGGCTGGCGTGAGATTGGTCGAAGCGCGGGCATCAGCACAGACGCCATGCATGCCATGGGCGTTGGCCTGGGCGATGTCAACGAAGACGGTCTGCTCGATATTCTTGTCACCGATACCGAACAGCCCGACAGCTCGCGCGGCAACGCCCTCTTCTTGCGGCAAGGCAGTGGCTACCAGAGCGCGGCACTTGCAATGGGACTCGATGGCATCAGCACCCTGCAGGCCGACTGGCTGGTGAGCTGGGGCATTGGCCTGGAAGACTTCGACCGCGACGGCCATCTGGATGTGCACGTGGCCACGCACACGGAGCGCGAAGAGCTCTTCTTTCACAACGAGGGTGGCACCTACGCTCCCGCATGGGACCTGATTCAGGGCCTGGAAGAAATTGATGCGCGCGGCACGGCCTACGGCGACATCGATGGTGATGGCGATGTCGACATCGTCGTCGGCAGGCGAGGGGGCGGGCTGCAGATCCTCCGCAACCTCAGCGGCCAGGAGAACCGAGGCTTGCGGGTCATCATCGAACCGATCGAACTGGCCATCGGCGCCACCGTGCGGGTGCAGACCGAGCAGGGCACCCAGGTGCGCGTCATCCAGGCCGGCTCGAGCTTCATGAGCAGCAGCCCGGCGGTGGCCAGCTTTGGACTGTGTGGCGCGCAGACCGCCCTGTCTGTGGAGGTCCAATTGGTCAATGGTTCGAGCTTTCAAGCGAGCGAGGTGCCGGCCGGGGACTATGCACTCCTCTTTGGGGGCTTCGACCTGCGCGCTGCCGCCGAGGCGAGGCCCGCTCAGTGAGATAGGGCGCTTTCGATTGCGATTTCGCGACAAGCCAAGGGAGCGCGCATTGCGAGCCATAGGAGTGGCATGCGACATTTGCGCCCCGGAGGAATGCGATGCGAATGATTCTTGTTGGTCCGCCTGGAGCGGGCAAAGGTACGCAGGCTGCGAGACTGCTCAGCACCTATGAAATCCCCCACATCTCGACGGGCGACATGTTGCGCGCGGCCAAGAAGGCCGGCACCGAGATGGGCAAGAAGGCGGCGGCGTTCATGGACGCGGGCAACCTGGTTCCCGACGAGGTCGTCATTGGCCTGGTCATCGACCGCATCGCGGAAGCGGATTGCGAAGAGGGCTTCATGCTCGATGGCTTCCCGCGCACACGACCACAGGCCGAAGCGCTGGACACGGCACTCACCGCGGCCGGCGTGTCTCTCGATGTCGTCCTGCTCATCGAAGTGCCAGACGAGCTCATCGTCGAGCGCATCACGGGTAGACGATCCGATCCTGCCACCGGAACTATCTACCATCTCAAGTTCAACCCACCGCCAGCCGCGCTCGCCTCCAAGGTGGTGCAGCGCGCTGATGATACCGAGAAGGCCTGCGTGGCCAGGCTCAAGAAGTACCACTCGGAGACCGCGCCCATCGTGCCCTTCTACGAGAGCAAGGGGCTCGTGCGCCGCGTCAATGGCAACGCCGCGCCCGATGTCGTGACCGATCGAATCAAAGACGTGCTGTCCCGCAACTAGGCGCGCAAGCAAGGCATTATGGCTGGCTACAATCACAAAGAAATCGACGAGACCTGGCAGAAGTACTGGGACGAGAACCAGGTCTTCAAGACTTCGACGGATCGAAGCAAGCCGAAGTACTACGTGCTCGACATGTTTCCGTATCCGAGTGGTTCCGGACTGCATGTGGGTCACCCCAAGGGCTACGTGGCGACCGACGTGGTCGCTCGTGCCAAGCGCATGCAGGGCTTCAACGTCCTGCGCGTCATGGGCTGGGATTCCTTTGGTCTCCCCGCCGAGCGCCAGGCCGTCAAAGAGAACAAGCACCCGCGCGAGATCACCGAGCGCAACGTCGCTACCTTCAAAAAGCAACTCTCGATCCTCGGTCTGAGCTACGACTGGGAGCACGAGCTGGCGACCTCGGATGTTCGCTACTACAAGTGGACGCAGTGGATCTTCCTCAAGCTCTACGAGAAGGGCCTGGCCTATCAGGCCGAGGTCGCCGTCAACTGGTGCCCGGCGCTTGGTACGGTCTTGGCCAACGAGGAAGTCAGCGACGGCAAGTACGTCGAGACAGGTGACGTCGTCGAAAAGCGCATGATGAAGCAGTGGATGCTGCGCATCACCGACTACGCCGAGCGACTCATCGATGGTCTCGACAGTCTCGATTGGCCGGAAGGCATCAAGAAACAGCAGATCGATTGGATCGGCAAGTCGGTTGGTGCCGAGGTGCACTTCGCCGTCGAGGGCAGTGACAAGGACATCTCGGTGTTCACGACCCGCCCGGATACTCTTTTTGGCGGTACCTACGTGGTGCTTGCACCTGAGCACCCATTGGTCGCGGAAGTGACCACGGCCGCGCAACAGCCGGCTATCGATGCCTACCTCGATGAGGTCGGCAAGCGCTCCGAGCGTGATCGCACCTCGGAAGCCGCCGAGGCCGAGAAGACCGGCGCTTTTACTGGTGCCTTCGCCATCAATCCCGTCAACGGCAAGAAGATACCGATCTGGATCGCCGACTACGTCCTGGCCAGCTACGGCACCGGCGCGGTCTTCGCGTGCCCCGCGCACGACGAGCGCGACTTTGCCTTTGCCAAGAAGTTCGACCTGCCCATCATCGAGGTGGTTAAGGGC
>JAHEAK010000201.1 GCA_024642805.1 Kofleriaceae bacterium
CCCGCCACTGCACGCCCTCGGCAAGATCCATCACCAAGATCGACTTGGCCTCCAGCTCCTCCCGAATCTCATCGGCCCGCTGCCACTCTTTGTTGGCGCGCGCCGCACTGCGCGCCGCGATCAGCGCATCGATCTCCGCCGCATCGATGCCCATCGCGCCCAGGCGCTTGGCTTTGACCTCGGCGTGAAACTGCGCGCAGCTCATGGTCATAAGACCCATGGCCTCGGCGACCAGCGCAAAGGCATCGAGAGCCAGCGCCGCTAGCTTGCCACCGCGGGTCTTGGCCTTCTTGAGGTTGCCAAAGCGATTGACGGCTCGGCTCAGCTCGAAGAGATGGGCCATGGCCAGCGCGGTGTTGAAGTCCTGATCCATCGCCGCGTGAAAGCGACTAGAGAAACTCGTAGCAAGATCGAGCAAGGTCTGCGCGTCCTTGCCCATCGAGCTTGCCACCGCCTCGGCGCTCTCCTCGCCGCTCATCGACTCGGCGACCTCGCGGGCCTCGTACAGGCGCGAGAGCATGGCCAGCGCGTCACCCAGCGCATCCTCGCCCCATGGCAGCGGCGAGCGGTACTGGTTCTGCAAGTAGTACAGGCGCAGGGTCTCGGCCGGGTAGCTCTCGAGCGCGGTCTTGACGTTGATGACGTTGCCGAAGCTCTTGCCCATCTTCTGGCCCGAGGCCATGGTTAGAAGACCGTGGTGCATCCAGAAGTTTGCGTACTCGGCCTGGTTGCCGCACACGCTCTGCGCCACTTCGTTTTCGTGGTGCGGGAAGACCAGGTCCAGACCGCCGCCATGAATATCGATGGTGGCGCCCAGGGTCGCCTTGGCCATGGCCGAGCACTCGATGTGCCAGCCAGGTCGACCCGCGCCCCATGGTGATGGCCACGAGGGCTCACCGGGCTTGACGGCTTTCCAGAGCGCGAAGTCGGCGGGGTTCTTCTTGCCGGGCACTTCGTCCTGGCTGCGCAGTTCATCAATCTTCTGATGCGAGAGATGGCCGTAGTCGGGATAGCTGGCGACGTCGAACCAGACACTGCCCTCGCTCTGATAGGCGTGCTTGCTGTCGACCAGGCCAGCGATCATGGCGACGATGCCGTCGATGTAGTCGCTGACCTTGGGCTCCTGGGTCGGCGGCTGCAAACCCAGAGCGGCGGCATCGGCGCGATACTCGCGAATGAAGCGCGCGGAAAGCGCCAGTGGATCCTCGCCGAGCTCGTTGGCGCGATGGATGATCTTGTCGTCGACATCGGTGAAGTTGCGAACGAAGTCGACCTGCCAGCCGCGGTGGCGCAGGTAGCGCACGAAGCTGTCGAAGGTGACCATGCCGCGCGCGTGGCCGACATGGCAGTGGTCGTAGACGGTGTTGCCGCAGGCGTAAAGGCGGATCTTGCCGGCCTCGATGGGCCTGAAGTCTTCGATCTTGCGCGTGCGCGTGTTGTAGAGCTTGAATGCTTCCGCCATGACAGTGGGCCGAAGGTACCCACAGGGCGCGCGCAGGTCTACGACCGAAACCAAAAACGCCCGCCTGGCACGGTAGCAAGGCGGGCGAAAGCTCGAAAGAGCGGGCAGCGCTAGTCGCGAAGCGACATCAGGATGCGCAGCACGTACCAGAAGAGCAGGGCGATGGCCGAGAAGAGAGCCAGCGACGCTGCCACGTACTGGCTGGGCCGGTAGTGGTGCAAGACGTTGGAGGTGTAGTACAGGATGTAGCCCGAGGCGAAGAAGATCATCGCCGCCGAGAAGAGGGTGCCCAGCTGAAATCCAAAGAGGATGGAGGCAACAATGAGGCCCATGGCCCCGAAGCCGGCCGTGACCAGCGCCCCGCGCATGAAGGAGAAGTCCTTCTTGGTGATGAAGACCGTGGCGGTGAGACCACCGAAGAGGAAGAGGGTCAGAACGCCAGCGTCGGCGATGACACCGGGCATCTTGACGTTGGCGTAGGCCAGGATGGGCGTAAAGATGATCGCTTCGGCTGCCACGTACAGGCCGAGACCCGCGTACTGCATGCCGCGCGAGGTATCCGAGTTGGCCCATTTGTTCGCCAGCCAGCTCACGCCCATGAACAGGCCGAGGACCAGCATCCAGCTGCCGCCGCCGCGACCGTTGCCGAAGACGGCATTGAGGAAGGGCACCGTGATGGCGTTGAAGAGCGGGCCGCCCTCATCGAGGAGCATGTACTCGAGGCCGACGAAAGCCAGCACGGCTGCGCCCAGGTGGCCATAGGTTTTGCGTAAGAAGGTCGTGCGCTCGTTGACGCCGACGGTCGCGACCGCGCCCGGTATGCTTCGTTCGTGTGCTTGTTGTTGGAACATGTTTTCTCCTGTCAGGCTCGAGCCTTCGCGCTGAGACCTTGCGCTGAGTATAGGCCCTGATTCGAATCTTGCCGCTTTGCGGCCGCTTTCCGAACTCTTGTGTACCGATTCCTAAAAATTGCCGATCGCGATCGTTGTAGCACGAGTCGTCGCTACGCCGCGGCCGGCGCGCCAAGAGCCTGGGTCAACTGCGATAAGACATTGAAACTAATCAATGTTCAACCGAATCTCCCCTTGCAAGGCCAGCGGGTGGCGGGTGATGATTAGCCTTGGGCCGCACGGTCTACTAGCGCACGAGCAATCCTTGAAGCGGCCCATGTTCATCGACGTTGCGACGGTTCAAGAGCGACTGGACAACTTCAGCGCCCTGGAATCGCAGATTGCGGAAGATCCTGCCAATGCGCCGGCCTCGGTGCATCTGGAAATGGCCTACCGCCAACAGGGGCGCACTGAGGAGCTCCTGCAGCTCTTGCTGACCCGCGCCGAGAACGTCGCCGACGATCGCGAGCGCGTGGGCATCTTGCGACAGGCAGCCGAAGTCTGCGCGCATTCGGGAGATGCGCCCTCGGCGCTGATGATCCTGCTTACCGCCTTCGATCTCGAGCGCGGCGATCCTGACCTCGGCGATGAGCTCGATCGCCTGGCCTATGCCACAGGGCAATGGGATGAGGTCCTCGACGCCTATCTGCTTGCGGCGGCCGAGAGCGGCAACGCGCAGCAGTCTGGTGGACTGTGGTTGCGCATCGCCTGCGCGCACGCGTTGGTGACCGGTGATTCGGAAGCGCAAGCCGCCGCCCTCGAGCACGTGCTCTCCGTCGACACCACCTGGGCGCAAGCCTATCTCGATCTGGTCGAAAGACAGGCGCGTGGCAAAGAGGTGCTCGCGACCCTGACCGAGCTCTGTGAACGCATCGGTGACAGGGCACGGCAGGCGCGTTTACTCACCCGCAGTGTTG
Source organism: Kofleriaceae bacterium (assembly GCA_024642805.1). Classification (GTDB taxonomy): domain Bacteria; phylum Myxococcota_A; class Polyangia; order Haliangiales; family Haliangiaceae; genus NORP324. The sequence continues at coordinate 3,270 of JAHEAK010000201.1, forward strand.
CCATGACCGACTCGGTGATCGAGCGCGCCGACTTGCACGCCCAGCTGGCCGCGTTGCAGCTCTCGAGTGACGACAGGCTGGCCGCCAACTATCACCTGCGAGAAGCGCTGCGCCTGGATCCCATGCGCGCCGATTGCAAAGCCGCGCTGATCGCCATGAGCAAGCAGCAGGGTGATATTCGCGGCGCCGCCGACATGTTGCGCGCCGAGGCGCTCCTCGGTGCGCAGAATCGCGGGCAGGCCGCCTACGAGGCCGCCAAGCTCTACTCGGAGCTGGATGAGAACACGCGCTGCTTCGATTTGCTCAGCATCACGATGGGGGAAGATCCACATCACCTGGGCGCGGCCGTGCCCTTGGCCGAGCGGCACTATCAACGCCAGCGCTGGTCGGAGCTAGGGCCGCTTCTCGATCTCTTGCTCGCCAACCAGGGCAGTCTTCCCAAGGACGCACCCTCGCCGGCCGAGCTCAATCTTCGCGCTGGCGAGTGCGCGCTGGCGCTGGAGGATCCGGCGCGCGCGCAGCACTTCTTTAGCCAGGCGGTTACCCTCGACTCTCACAATCGCCGCGCCTTGCACAAGCAGAGCGAAGTCTTGCAAGCGCAGGGTGATTTCGAAGCGGCTTTTCAAGCGGCCAAGAGCGCCCTGGCTCTTGAGGGTGGTGAGCCCAATCGCGTGCGCGCGCAGACGGTGTTTCGCATGGCCCAGCTGCGCATCGCGCAAGAGCGCGCCGCCGATGCCTTGCCACTGGCGATTCAGGCCGCCGAACTCGACCCCAGCCGAATCGACTGCGGTCTCTTGGTGGCCAAAGTCCACGAAGCGCGCGAGGAGTATCGCAAGGCCGTCACCATCTTGAAGCAGTGGCTCGCCAAGGTCGAGCCGAGTCGCCGCGTGGAGATCCATCACGAGATCGCCAATCTGCGCTGTCGCAAGCTCGACGATCCCATGGGCGCTATCCGCGAGTACCAGCGAGCACTGCAAGCCCTGCCAAACGATCGCAAGACCATGCACGCACTGCTCGAGCTCTACAGCGCGGCCGAGCTATGGGATGAGGCTGTCGAGCTCATCCTTGCCATTGCCGAGCTCGAAGAAGCGCCCCTTCGCCGTGGCAAGTATCTGGACGCTGCTGGTGAGATCATTCGTCAGCGGGCAGCCGACCAGGGCGCTATCGATTGCTTCAACCGCGCTCTCGATTGCTTCTTCGTACACAGCGAGGACATGCCAGAGAACATGCGCCATGGCTGTATGCGGCCCTTTCACCGCATCGTCGAGCACCTGCACGAGCAGGAGGACTACGAGAGTCTGGAGCGCAACTATCGGATGATGATCCAACGCCTTGGCAAGGAGGATCCGCAAGTCGTTCACCTGTGGCAAGAGCTAGGTCAGCTCTATCGCGGCAAGCTCAACCGACCCGAAGATGCCATTGCCTCCTACGAGGTCGTGAGCGCGCTGGACGAGAGCAGCAACCACAAGCGTATCTTGCTCGACCTCTACGAGCAGAGCCCCGATCAGATCGACAAGGCCATTGCCAAGCGCCATGAGCAGGTCGAGGCTGATCCTTTCGCCGCCGACAACTATTCTGCTCTGTGCGAGCTCTACTTGCGCAGCAACGAGGCCGATCGCGCATGGTGCGCAACGCGCGCGCTGGTGGTCCTGGGACAGGCTTCGGAGGCACAGAAGACTTTCTACTATCAAAATCAACCCACCGAGATGCGCTGGCCACGGGTACCCATCGCCCTGTCGATGTGGGCTGATTTGCGTCACGTGGATGAAAATCCCTTGGTAAGAAGTATTCTGTCTTTGGTTTCGGACGCCGTTGCCCTGAGCCTGGCCGTGGATGAAGCAGGTCTTCTTGCTCGCGATGGCAACAGCTATCTACACAACGAGCTGCGCGATCTCGCGCGTGGCGTCGCTTTCGCCATGGGCATGCCGCCATCCCGCGTGACCGTGGATCTGGAGCTGCGCTCGGATCTCCTGCTCATGCCGACCCAGGCAGGACCTTGCTTCGTGGTCGGTCGAGATGTCTGGCAGGCTCCGAGCATTCGCGCGCGCGTGCATGCGATTGCACGGGTGCTAGCCAGCGCCCGCCCTGACGCCATCTTGCGGCATCTGTGCAAGTCTCCGCAGGAGCTCGAGGCTGTCTTCATGGCGGCCTTGACCATGGCGCGTCCCGATATCGGCGTGCCACCGGCCTTGGCCGCGCACGTTGCGCACACTCACAAGGTTCTGCACAAGCGCCTCTCGCCTTCGCGCAAGCTGCGACTGGCTCACGCGGTCGAGGCGCTGATTGCTTCAGGTACACGGCACGACAGCCTGTCCTGGTGGCATGCTGTGGATTGCAGCTCACAGCGAGTGGCGCTCTTGCTCAGCGGTGATTTGCAAGTCGCCGTCGATGGCATGAGCAGCAGTGGCCAGCCTAGCCAGGAGGCGATGGCCGACCTCCTGCGTTTCTCGATGAGCACGGCGCTCGGCGACATGCGCCGCGATCTAGATATCGCAGCCTGCGGGCGCTGAGCTGCGTCCCAGGCAAGCGCGGCGCGTCGGCACTCAGGTGTTGGCGCGGAACCAGCCGCGACGCTTGAAGAAGTACAAGAGACCAGCCACGATCATGACCATCGCGCCCAGGAGAATGGGATAGGACCACTTCCAATCGCGCTCGGGCATCCACACGAAGTTCATGCCGTAGAGTCCGGACAAGAAGGTCAGCGGAATGAAGATCGTCGACATGACGGTGAGCACCTTCATGACTTCGTTCATGCGATTGCTGACCACCGAGAGGTAGCTGTTCATCAGACCGGTGCTGAGCTCGCGATAGGCCTCGATCATATCGGAGGCGTTGACGCAGTGATCGTAGACGTCGCGCAAGTAGACGCGCACATCGGCACCGAAGGCGCCGTGCTCGACCCGAATCAGCTGATTGAGAGCGTCGCGCAGAGGCCAGATGCTTCGGCGCAGCGACAGCAGCGTCGAGCGCAGCTCGTTGAGAGCGTGCAGCGTGTTGTCGCTATTGCCTTCGAAGACCTCATCCTCGAGATCGGCGATGCAGTCACCTAGCGCTTCAATGACGGGCACGTAGGCGTCGACGAGGGTGTCGACCAGGGCATAGGCCAGGTAATCACTGCCCGATGTGCGCAGCTTGTTATTACCAGTCTCCAGGCGTTTGCGAACGCCGTCGAGCACGTCGCCGTGGCGCTCCTGAAAGGACACAACGTAGTTGTCTGCAATGACGAAAGACACCTGCTCGACATCGACCTCGCCATCCGCGCCGCCGGTCAGCATGCGTGTGAAGAGCAGCTGGTGTTCTTCGTAAGCCTGGGCCTTTGGGCGCTGCGGGACGTGTACGATGTCTTCGAGGGCCAAAGGGTGCAGCTTGAAAATTTCGGCGAGCTCGAGGAGGACCTTCTCATCGCCAAGGCCTTGCACATCGATCCAGATGATCTTGTCGCTGTCGATCCAGTCGGCGATCTCGGCCGGGGATTCGATGCGTCGGTCGACGAAGCTAGTCTCGTTATAGGCGTAGAGGTGAATCCGCGGCGCGGGCGAATCTTCCGGGAGCACGAGCGTGCCAGGCGCCGCGCCAACGACGGGACGGTTCTTGTGCATGTCTCGTTCGGCGGCGTCTTCCGTGCGACTCACGCCCCTTCTTTAACATAGTCGTTTGGCGCCGTCGCTGTAGCTAGCTCCCGGCGGGCCACCTACATCCCTCGGTCATGGCGGGCAGAGCTATGGGTGCGGGAGAATCTGCAAGCTCGTGGTGCGCAACATCTGGCCCACTTCCAACAGGCCCGCTTCGGCCACGCCCAAAAGCGGCGCCGGGTAGCGCTGGCCCACGAACTCGCTGCCGCTGATGATCCGAATCGGCAGCTTGTCGGGTCTGCGTTGTCTGCGACCCTTGCGCTTGCCTTGATCATCGAGCGTGCTCGACAGTGCCTCGAGGCGGCGCACATTCTCCTCTTCGATCCAATCGAGGATTCGGGGCAGGGCCGTCGCCGTCACCGGCTGCGTGTCGTGCATCAGCAGGATGGCGCGCTTGCCGTTTTCGAGGCGCGCGAGTTTGCGGGTCACGTATTGCACGGCCAGGTCCGTCGAGTGATGGCGAAACTCTTGCGGATCGAGGTCCCAGTGCGTGTGGCGAATGTTGCGCTCGGCGAGCATCTTTTCCAGACGCTTGCAGCGCGCGCCATAGGGCACTCGCATGAGAAACATCGGCAAGCCGGTGAGCGTTTCGTAGAGCTTGCGGTTGTCGTCGATTTCCTGCTCGGCCTCCTCCTTCTTCACCGAGCACAACTTGGCGTGGTTCACCGTGTGGTTGCCGACCAGGTGACCCTCGCGCACCGCACGCTGCACCAGAGCAAGGCGCTCGTCGAGGCCAGCTTTTTCACCGGTCACGCGCCGACCCGTCCAAAAGAAGATGGCCTTGTAGTTGCGCTCCTTCAGGGTATCGAGAATGGACTTGCTGAGGGTCTCGTGCGGACCGTCGTCGAAGGTGAGCAAGAGCTCGGGCGCCTCGCCGAGCGCCTGGCCGCCCTTTTCCTCGGGCCACTGCCCGGCGTGCGCCGAGGAGCTCACGGCCATCGCCGCCACCAGCGCGAGCAAGAAGCTGATCACGAGGCGGCCGTGTGCGCGCAGATCGCGGCGCAGATCGCGGCCAGGCTTAAGCATAGAGACAACTCACTAAAGGCCTCGATGCTAGCGCATATTCCCGCCAGCGCGCAGTTCCCTGCTAAAGCGGCCTAAAAGGGGATGTCGTCGTTGCCGTCGCCACCGCCAAAGTCGCCGCCAGCCGCGCCGTAATCCTCACTTGGAGGAGGTGGGCCCTCATTGCTGCCGCCGCGCCCGCCGCCACTGCCGCTGCTGAGGAACTGGACATCGCGAGCCACGATCTCGGTGGTGTAGCGCTTGTTGCCCTCTTTGTCTTCCCACGCGCGGGTCTGCAGACGGCCCTCGATGTAGACCTGGCGACCCTTGGCCAGGAACTTGGCGCAGTTTTCACCCATGCGGCCCCACACGATGATGCGATGCCACTCGGTGCGGTCCTGGCTCTGGCCATCCTTGCCCTTCCAACTCTCGTTGGTGGCCAGGCGAAACTCACACACCGCGGTGCCGCTCGGTGTATTGCGAAGTTCGGGCTCGCTACCCAAGTTACCGA
>JAHEAK010000843.1 GCA_024642805.1 Kofleriaceae bacterium
CGAGCCCACGCCTTTGGCCCGGTTCAAAATCCCTACACCCTCAGTTACACCCTCAACGCGCAGTCCTGCTCGGCCAGCACCTGCCAGGCGTATGCCCTCGAGCAGGATGACAACGCCACGCAGGCGACCGTGGTCAACTTGAGCGGGGGGCCTGTGCAGTTTGATTCGCAGACCCTGTGCAGCGGTGACGATGACTGGTTCAAGGTCCAGCTCCTCAACGGTCAGCTCTTGGCCGTCGACCTCACATTTAGCCAGCCTGGCATCACTGGCGATCTCGACATCCACCTCTTCAACTCGGCCTCCGTCGACCTCACCCCATGCTCGGCGACGGATGCATCCAGTTGCGACACCAGCAATGGCCAAAGCGGGACGGCAAACGAGTCGGCCATCTACGAGGCGCCGGCCAGCGGCTGTCCATGCACCTTCTATGTGGTGGTGCAGGGCTTCGGGGGCGACGAGAACAACTACAGCATTCGGCTAGAAAGCGACTAGCCGAAAGCGAGCCCAACGGGGCTCAGCGGGTGGAACTCGCAGGTCGCCAGCAAGCGGCCTAGCGTTGCTACTCCAGCTACTTCGACGAAGCACCGGGACAGAGATCGAAAAAGACCGAGACCGAACCATCGGGATTGTCCTGATAGACGGGTTCGCCGCAGGTCTCCACCGCGTCGTTGAGAGAGGCGCCGATGTCCTGAACGATATCCGCCGAATCGATAAGCTCGACCGAGACCGTCTCGTAGCGCTGGGCATCCACCGGGCATTCCTGGCTCGGCATCTGTGCCCGCAAGATAAAGGCAGAGCTGGCGACGGCGAAGAACATAGCGGCCGAGGCCACCAGCATGACGCCAACACCGGTGTTCTGCCGCTGTGGGTAGAGGACTTCGCGACGGAGTTGCAGTTTCTCGGAGGTGTCCAGATCTACGCCCATACTCTCAGTTTATCACTTCTCCTCCAGTTCGCGGACTCCTTTTTTTGCGAGGCGCGATCACAGGACGAGTGACATAGGGCATGCTGGCGCCAGCTATGGGTCCTACACCTACCACCGCTAGCGCACACGACCGTCGTCCGTTGATTTACGCGATTCTCGATGGGGCATTTTTCGCGCTCTACGTGTTTTTTGCTGTGGCGTTGATTCCCTCGCGAGCCTTGGCAGCGTCGATTTTGCAATGGGTGCTCGTCTTTACTATGGGCGCAGCCTGCGCCGGCATGTTGCTGCGTCGCCAGCTCGGGTGGTGGCTTGCCTCGTGCGCATGCCTCCTGCTCCTGCTTTGCGAACTCCTGCTTCTGGTGCTCTTGCTGCTATCGGCATCTTACTTGGCTGGCGTGTACGGCTCCTTCGGAGAGGCCGCCTCCGCGATGGCACTCCTGGTCGCGGCATTGAGCATTGAACTGGTGGCGCTGGTACCTGCGCTGCAACTTGCGTATCTGCGTAGCCGGGCAGGGCGTCGAGCCTACGGGCGAGCCTCATGAAAGCGCACCGGATCGCGCGGGGGCTGGGGCTGGCGCGGGGACTGGCGCTCTGGCTTGGCCCGAGCCTCTTCTTCGTCGTCCTCAGTAGCCTGGTCTATGGTCATTTTCGTATTGAAAAGGCCGGCGCGCTGCAGCCAGCCGAGCGCGCGGCCCTGGTGCGTTGTTTGCGTGCAGGGCTAAAGGGCACCACACCTGAACTCGACCTTCCGCGCATGCGCGAGGGCCGCGAAGCCATCGTCGTGCGCATCTACTTCACCGGTCACTTGCGGGTGCGCTACTCCTACTCGGGTGGCACTCTCGAGCAGGCATGCCAGGACATTGCCATGCGCATGCAGCGTGATGTGGTGCTCGCGCGCTTGCCCACCGCTGCCAGATCGGAGGTCGCCATTCGCGTCGATCGAGTCATTGGCAGAGGCCCGCTCCTCGAGAAACCCGCGCTGCTCGCCTCCATGGCCATCCAGCCTGGCCAGGACGGCATCTCCGTCGTGGTCGACAAGAGGGAAGAATTCTTCTTAGCACCTGAGCTAGCAGATAGCAGGCTGCTGGTTGCCAATCGCCCGCTGGCCTTCATCCCTGATTTGGTCTTCGGCTTCGATCGCAGGAAAGCGGAACCGACCCTAGCCGCGAGTCTCGGCATGGACACCGCCAGCTTTCGCAAGGCCAGCAAGCACTACGCGCGAGTTCGAGTCGAGTCCTTCGTGGAGTCGGGCAATGGCGAGGTGATAGCCCTCGAAGACGATCTGCCGCCCAGTCCAGGGCTGAGCCCTACGAGCCTCCGAGATGGAGCGCTCGCTGGTGGTCGCTTCCTGGTCAAGCACATGGGCCCAACGGGGCGCTACA
>JAHEAK010000844.1 GCA_024642805.1 Kofleriaceae bacterium
GAGCACCAGGGTGAGGGTGCTGGCTGTAGATGCAGAGCCAGCGGGCGCTGCGCTACTCGAGGGACTTCTGCGCCCGAGCTTTGAAGTGCTGGTCGCGCGCACCAGCTCGGAAGCCATTGCTATCCTGGAGGCCCACTCCGACGTCGCTGTCATCGTCGCCTCTGATTTGGAAGGCGAAGTAGACGCGCTTGCTCTGCTCACGATATGCGCCGAGCGCTTCCCTGACACTCGACGGGTCGTGATGACGACAAGCGACTGTCCACACTTCTTGCGGAAGGCCATCAACAACTCCCAGGTTCAACACCTGGCCACGCGCCCCGTCAACCCCGAGCTCTTGCACCCGGCCGTTGAGAAACTGGCTGGCGATTTTCTGCACGCTCGCAGCGAGCGCCGCCTGGCCCGCTCCTCACAAGGAGCGACTGGAGATCGCGACGGCAGCCTTGCCAACAAGGATCGCCTGACCGGCCTGTACAACCACCGCTCCTTCCAGGAGCGATTTCGCGAGGAGATTTCCAGGGCGCAGCGCTACGCCCAGGACATCAGCATTTTGTACGTGGACATCGACAACTTCGGAGCCCTCAATCGAAGCGCTGGCTTCCGCTGCGGCGACGAGATCTTGCAGAAGTTCGCCACGATCCTGCAAGCGGATCACGAAGCGGTTCGCAGCTCGGATCTCGCCTCGCGCTTTGGCGGGCAAGAGTTCGTCGTCATGCTTCCGGAGACCGACAAAGCAGGCGCCACCATCAAGGCCGAAAGACTGCGCAACTCGATTTCCTCGGCGATTCTCCCTGGCGGCTGCTCGGTCACCGTCAGCATCGGCGTCGCCACCTTCCCCGAAGACGCCACCACTGCCGGCGAGCTCCTCGAAGAGGCCGTGCAGGCCCTCAGACGGGCAAAAGAGCTCGGCCGCGATCGCGTTTTCGCGTGTGGACAAGACGAAGACCAACGCCGAGACCTCGACATCCCCAACGTGCACACGACCCTCTTTCCGACCTTCCACGATCGCATGGGCGACCTGGTCTACGGCCTCGAGCGCGATCGCCGCATGTCCTGTCTCTATGTCGATCTGAGTCGACTGCGTCGCATCGAGCGCGAGTTTGGCATCGCGCAGCACAACCAGCTCTTGGCTCGCGCCGGTCAAATGCTCGGCGAGATGCGCGGCGCCGGCCTGCGCAGAGAAGACCTTCTGTGTCGCACCGATGATGCCGATGGCTACCTGTGTTTCCTCTCGCCGCCGCGTACCAAAGAAGGCGCTCCTCTCGACTTGCAGCTGCTCGTCAACCGCATCACCGAAGCCCTCGATGAAGGGCTCACCGAAGCCATGCGCGGCCTCACTCGCGATCGGCCGCAGATCGCAGTTGGCATGGGCCGCGTGCTCAGCAATCCCATGATCCGAGGCGAGCGCCTGATTCACCGACTGGTGGACGAGACCAAGAGTGCGGCGAGCCTGGAATGGCAGCGACAGTCGAAGATTCAAAAGGTCGAGCTGCAAGAGCTCATCATCCAGGGGCAGCTGCGCACTGCCTTCCAGCCTCTGGTCGACCTCGACACGGGGGATGCCTTTGCCTTCGAAGCGCTCACCCGCGGACCTAGCAACTCGACGCTCAACAGCCCCGCAGCCCTCTTCTCGGTAGCCGACGCCGTCGACCTCACTCTCGAGCTGGATCGCGCGTGCTTTGGAACCGCGTTGCAAAACGCCAAGGGATGCCAACCGGTTCATCGCCTCTTCTTGAATCTCTTGCCTGCCTCGTTCTATGACGCGCACTTCATCGAAGTGCAGGTCGTGGATTTGCTCGACAAGGCCGGACTGACCCCGGCCAACCTGGTCTTCGAAATTACCGAGAAGCTCGCGATAGAGAATTTCTCAGCCTTTCGACAGGCCCTCACTCGCTACACCGACATGGGCTTCGGGGTCGCCGTCGATGATGTGGGAACACGTCATTCCAACCTCGAAGCCGTCATGGCCTTACAGCCCCACTTCATTAAGCTCAGCGAGATCCTCTGTCGCGGAGTCACGACCAGCACGGTCAAGCGCGAGATGGTGCGCTCGCTGGTGCGCATTGCGGGCGCGGTGGACGCGGTGACGGTGGCCGAGGGTATTGAAGATCTCGAAGACCTGATGACCCTTCGCGACCTCGGGGTTCGCTTTGGTCAAGGCTACTTCCTGGCCCGCCCAGACTTCTGCTTTCCGCGTGTTCTGGAAGAGGCGGCTATGGCCATTCAGGCCCGTCCGCAGCGTTCTCGAGCCACTGGAAGCGTCGAGCTGCAGGCCGAAATCGTCGACGAGCCAAGCGACGAAGCCGCG
>JAHEAK010000845.1 GCA_024642805.1 Kofleriaceae bacterium
CAACGATCTGGAAGCGACAGAAGTGACCATCGGTTACCAGACCGCCGTCAATGTCGCGTGTGAGGCCATCGATCGCCTGCACAGCACGGCCGAGAGCCACGACCGCATCATCATTTGCGAGGTCATGGGCCGCTACGCAGGATGGATCGCCATGAACGCCGGCATCTCTTCGGGGGTCGAGGTGATTCTGATTCCCGAAGTTGATTACGACATCGAGCGCGTCGTCAAAACCTTCCAGCGGCGCCACGATGCTGGCATCTCCTTCTCGATCGTCGTGGTCGCAGAGGGCACCAAGCCAACCGGCGCGGTCTATTCGGAGCTCGAGGGAGCGGATGCCACACAACAAGCACGTCTGGGGGGTGCTGGCGAACGCCTCGCGCAACAGATTCGCGAGCGAACCAGGTACGATGTGCGCAACACGGTGCTTGGACACGTGCAGCGCGGCGGAACCCCCTCGGCCTTCGACCGGCTACTGGCGACGCAGTTTGGCGTGGCGGCCGTCGACTTGATGGCGCAGGAAAAATACGGGCGAGTGGTTGCGTACAGGGGCGGTCAGATCGTCGATGTCACCATGGAGAAGGCGGTCGCCAAGCTCAAGCGAGTACAGCCCGACGGGCCGCTCGTACGCACTGCTAAAGCTCTGGGTATCGAGCTCGGCTTTTAAAACACTCGGCGGCATGGGCCGCAGTGGCCGTGCGCAAAGAGTTGTCGCCGATTGCGGACTGCGAACTGCGCTTGGTCTGTGCGTGTGCCCTCGTGGTTGCCTGCTCAGCGAGTGGCCCGCCAGCGGGTCTCGCCGTCGCGCACGTAGCAGGAGCCTGGGATGTCTTTGGCGAGCTTCTTACCGACGGCGGCCGCCGCTGCCAGCTCAGAATAACTCGTGAGCTCTTGATCGGCGCCCGTGATGGCGGCGATGGATACGCTCATCAGGGGAAAACGACGCATCTCGCCATAGCGATCCTTGGCCTCAATGTAGCCCGCCTGGCGATCCTTCTTGTCATAGTACAGGGGCACGAGCCTATCGAAGGCCGAGCACAGGGTGGCGCACAACTCGTCGACGGCGTCACGGGTCGTGATGAACACAAAATCGTCGCCGGCGATGTGACCAATGAAATCACGTGGGCCGCCAAGCCTAGAGATGACGTCGCGCACCAAATCGCCGGTCTGGCGAATGATGCTGTCGGCTTTGGCATAGCTATAGTAGTCGTTGAAGGCCTTCAAGTTGTCGAGGTCGAGGTAGCAGAAGGCCGCTTCGCTGTCGGTGAGTCTCGCTTCGATTTCCGCTTCGATGGCGCCGCCACCTGGGAGCTGTGTGGTGGGCGATGCACCCAGTTCACGATTGCTGCGCTCGAGGGCCTTGCGAGCACGGGCAACCAGCTCGGCCGCCACGAAGGGTTTGACGACGTAGTCCTCGGCGCCAAGGCGGAAGGCACGGACCTTGTCGGCGGTTTCTCCCATGGCCGACAAGAAGATGATGGGGGTCATCGCGGTGCTCGGATCCGCCTTGAGGTGCGACGCGGTTTCGAAGCCGTCGAGGTCGGGCATCATGATGTCGAGCATGATCAGGTCGGGTCGGAAGCGCTTGGACTCGGTGAGGGCAGCAAGGCCGTTGCTGGCCTCGCGGACGGTCATGCCCGCATGTCGCAAAACCTCCGCGCAGATGGTGCGAATCGCGCTGTCGTCATCGACAACCAGAACTCGGCTGGCGTGTTGAGCGCCTGCCTCCGCGATGAGTCGTGCGCACTCCTGCAAGAAGGGCTCTGGATCGACGGGCACTTGCAAGACGGTGCGCGCCGCATCGGCAAGATCGCTAGTGTGCAGCTCCTCAGTGGCCAGAGCCAGGATGGCGCTGCGACGCGTGTCGGCGTCATGTTTGAGAATTTCGATCAGCGCCACCGGATCCTGTAGTGGCGCGCTGGCGCTGACAACGATGAGGGGTGGCATGCGCTTGCGCGCTTCACTGAGAGCCGTGTCGGGGTCCGCGCTAACGAAGACTTCATGACCGGCCGACATGAGGATGCCCTTGAGGATGTAGCTCGAGTGGGTGTCGGCATCGACGAGCAAGACCTTATGGCCACTGCGGGGGGCGCTCAGCAGGTTGGAGTCGATTTCCGCGCGCGGAGCACTGATCGTATTGGGGTCGAGGGGCATGGCCGGTAGCGTGAAGATGAACTTGGCACCTCGTTCCCCCGACTCGACCCAGATGCGACCACCGTGGGCTTCGATGATCGAGCGCGAGATGGCCAGACCCAGGCCGCTGCCGCCAACTCGACGAGTGGAGGAATCCTTAATCTGTTCGAAC
>JAHEAK010000202.1:0-1829 GCA_024642805.1 Kofleriaceae bacterium
CCATGGGGGCCTTGGCCTGTCGAAGAACCTTCTCCGCCACGGCTTGTGCTTTGGGATCCAGCGTGAGTACCGCTCGGCTGCCATCGCTCAGCTTGACCTCGTAGTGGTCGTCGACGAGCTCGGCTTTGTCCATGTTGATTTCGCCGCGCAGTGATTGATCGCCGACCAAAAGGTCCTCGCGACGAGATCGCTCCTTTGCCTTGGCAGGCACAGAGCTCTTGAGAGATGCCACCTGCGTGCTTGCTGGTATGCGAGCTGCCGGTGGCCCTTCGCCACCCGCATTGCGATGCGTCAACGACACCAAGGCCAAGAGCCCGGCGGTGAGCAAAAGAGCACGACGAGCAGAACGAGACAGACGAAACATAAATACTAAGCGACCCAGTCTTGGCGCATCCCCATGGCGCCTGCGTTGATTGTGTAGCAGCGGCCGTGGAGTTGCAAAAAAGGTGCTACTTTCGCGCGCGTCCCATGAAACACCTGTCCAACGATCGTACCGGACTTATGGAGGCAGGCCTAGGCAATGCTGCTTGGCTCGGGCGGTCTGCTTGGCTCGGGCGGTCTGCTTGGCTCGGGCGGGCTCTGGTGCTCGTCATGGCGGCGGCGGGCGCTGGCTGCGGCGGCAAGGCGCGTCCTGGCAAAGTGGGCGCAGCCAACGCGGTCATCGGCGACTGCGTCGATCCGAGCACAGCCGGCGTTATCTCCGAGCGCCCTGAGATGCAGGATGCCGACCGCGATCTCAACGGAGACGCCGAGGCCGAGCGTGTGATGGCCGACAGCAAGCTGTGCCGCAATGGCAACTGCAGCTGGAACCTCTTTTCCCGCCAGGAGGGCTGCGATCGCTATATAGGAACGATCGCCGGTAGCTCGATCGAGGTCTTGGAGTCGACCTCTGACGGTGGGTTTCACGACCTGCGCGGATGGTGGAAATTGCCAGGAGGAAGCCGTCAGCTGGTCCAAAACTATCGATTTCGCGATCAGGGTTACCAGTTGGTGGACGTATTGATATGTCGTCAGAAGGGGGACGACATGCTCATTTGTGCCGATGAGGAACAAGAGGCCGACTAGGTATTTGGCCATAACTCTAGTAAAGTTAGCTTTGTCCCTTGAGTGACAGCGTTGGCAACAAGACGGTCGTAACCGTCATCTCCCAGATTTCGGAGCGTCCCGCTGCACGGGATGCATGCCTCGTCGTGATCTACGGCTTGGATCTGGGCAAGAAGTACAACGTCGATCAGAAGACCGTGGTGATTGGTCGCTCTTCTAAGGCCGAGATTCAAATCGATCAGGAATCGGTCTCGCGCAATCACTGCAAGCTCATCAACACCGGGCAGACGATCCTGTTGCGCGACCTTGGCTCCACCAACGGGACCTACGTCAATGACGAGCTCGTCGACGAATATGTTTTGCGCGATGGCGACTTCATCAAGGTCGGGCGCTGCATCTTCAAGTTCCTGGTCGGTACCAACATCGAAAACGCCTACCACGAGGAAATCTATCGTCTGACCACGATCGATGGCCTGACTCAGATCTTCAACAAGCGCTATTTCGTCGAGACCTTGGAACGAGAGATTGGCCGAGCCCAGCGCTACCGGCGACATCTCTCGCTGATCATGTTCGATATCGACCATTTCAAGCACATCAATGACACCTACGGCCACCTGGCGGGCGATCACATTCTCCGGCAGCTAGCGGCAACCATAAAGACTCGCATTCGCCGAGAGGACATCCTCGCTCGCTACGGCGGCGAAGAGTTCGCCATCGTTCTCCCGGAGATTGAACGGGAAAACGCCGCGACCTTCGCCGAAAAGGTCAGGCAGCTCGTCGAGCGC
>JAHEAK010000202.1:1839-8379 GCA_024642805.1 Kofleriaceae bacterium
CGAAGAGACTCGCATTCCGATCACAGTCTCGGTTGGCGTCGCCAATCTGCCACCCGACATCGAGTCGACCGAAGAGCTCATCAAGCTCGCCGACGAAAATCTCTACCTTGCCAAAGAGCAGGGTCGCAACCGCGTCGTCGGCTAACGCGCGTATGTCTGAGCTGCAGACACAGGGCGAGGGCTACAAGATCCTCATTGTCGAAGACGATCCTGCCCAGCTCAAACTCCTGCAGATGGCGCTGCACCGCCACAACTACCACTGCGCCGTATTTCACTCCGCCGAAGAGGCACTGGAGCATTGTGAGCCTTCGCTCTTGGCGGCGGCCATCATCGACCTCGAGTTACCGGGAATCGATGGCATCGAACTTGGGCGCCAGCTCAAGGAGATGGCCGGGCGCGAGATCTTCTTGCCGGTCATCATGATCAGCGGCAACACGGTTCTAGAGGACCGGGTGCGAGGCTTTCGTGCTGGTTGCGACGATTTCCTAAGCAAGCCCATCAACTTCTTCGAGCTGAGCGTTCGACTCGAATCGCTCATCGCCAGACGCACCCAACAGGCGGAGCTTGTGCGTGTCAATGCAGCCCTGCAACGGGCTCAGCAGCGGCGCAGTGAGCTGACCTCGCTGATGGTGCACGACCTGCGCAATCCGCTCTCGGCGATCATGGGTAACGTTCAGCTCATGGCGGAGTCCTGTCCCAGCGACGACGCCATGATGCAGCAGTGTCTGGCCGACGTGAACGTGCTCAGCATCAAGGCCCTGAGCATGGTCGACGGCATGCTCGACGTGGACGAGCTCGAAGAGGGCTTGCTCGAGGCGGAACGAGTGGAAATCGACCTCGTCGAATTCACGGGTCACTTCCCGAGCTTTTACGAAGCGGCCACGAGCGCACGCAAGCTGACCCTCGATCTCGCTGTTGCCGAAGGGCTGCGCGCTCGCTTCGACCGCCAGCTTGTCGGTCGCATCCTCGAGAACCTGCTCGACAACGCGGTCCGCTATGCCAAGCGCAGCGGCAAGGTCATGCTGCATGCCTACGCCGACGAGGGCGACCTGGTCCTAGAAGTGGGCAACAGCGGGCCGGCGATACCCGAGGAGGAACGCCAGCGCATCTTCGAGCGCTACTATCGGCTTGAAGCCAGGCGTGATGGCGGCCGAAGCTTCCGCGGCCTTGGGCTGTATTTCTGTCGACTGGCCGCCGAAGCCCACGATGGGCACATCACCGTTCGCAGTCGCGAGGAGTTTCCGACCTGCTTTGTGGTGCGATTGCCGCAGTCGATCGCGAGCGCCGGCTAAGAGCCAGCCGATGCCGCCGCGCCGCTGTCGATCGCCAGCACCGGCTAAGAACTAGCCGATGCCGCCGCGCAGGACTTTGAAGTTCGAGCGCGCTTTGGAACGGCGAAGCGGAGCCAGGCCCGCTCGCAACAAGGACGAACTCGGGCAGCGCCGCAGACCGTCTTCGTAGGTTTTGACGGCCTGTTCTTCTCGACCCAGTGCGTCCAAGATCATGGCCTTCTCGCAGTAGAGATCCTCGAGGAGCCAGAAATCGTCGATGCCGACCAGGCGAAAACAGCGCTCGATCGCTTTGAGTGCCTCCGGCAGACGGTTGTTGTCGGAGAGAACCGCGCTGCGCCAGTAGTGCGCCTCTGCGGATTTGGGAGCAAAACGGATGGCCATCTCGATGGCGGCAAGCGCCGCGGTGTCATCGTTGAGCGACGAGAGGGTCTGGCACTTGAGGATCCAGGCCTCGCCAGATTCGGGACGAAGCGTCAGCGCCGCCGACACCATGTCGTTGGCTTTGAGGGCGTCCGCGTTGTCGCAGTCACCGGCTAAAAGCGCGCGCGCGCACTCCAGGGTCTCGCCAAACTCGTCTGTGTTGCTGTCGTTGTGGTCCATAGTAGAGCTCCAGAAGGGCCCCCTGTGGCATTCATGCTAGCCCGATTCGGGGTGGAGTGCCACCGACATGAGCCCGGCAAGGACAGCTTCTACAGCTCGGTTGGGTCGACCAGGGCTTCTATCATTTCACGTATTTGCATCCTGATCTTTTGGGCTTCATCGGCGACCAGGGCGCGATCCTGCCACTCATCCGTGGGTCGGCCAGCCCTCAGATGCTCACTGAGATCAACGGCTTCACCTATTACTATGGACCAACGTGAGGGTGCCGGTATGAATCCAATTCGGGATGCGAGATTTCTCAGCTCCAGCGGGAGTGCTCGGTCGATGGCACCCGGGTGGGCGACAATGGCCACGGGCAGGATCGGGGCTCCCGTGCGCAGGGCCAATCGAATGAATCCGCCTCGGCCGAAGCGCTGCAAGCGATGGGGCGAGCTTGGCTCCTTGAGAGCCGCCTTGTGGCCCTCGGGAAAGACCGCGATGACCGAGCCTTGCGAGAGCAGGCGGGTGGCGTTGTCCTGGCAGGCGCGCACCGCGCCGAGGCGGCGCAGCATGATGCCGAGGTAGGGGCGCTGAAAGACGCGATCGTCGAGGAGGGCACGCACAGGACCGAGGCCGGCCTCGCGTGTGAGCCCATGCATGAGCATGGTCGCGTCGTAGGGAATCGATCCGGTGTGATTGCAGACCAGAATGGCCGGGCCGTTCTTGGGGATGTTTTGCGCCCCGCGCATGTCGACGTGCAGCCAGCGCTGGTAGAGGAAGTCGAGGTAAGGCTTCACCGAGGCGCAGTAGACTCGGTCGCGACCGAAGTCATCGACCTTGATCGATCGCGATCGCAGGGCGAAGCGGCGATAGTTCTCGAGCATGAGCGCACCGGGCAAGATGCGGCGCATCTCGACAGGGAAGGCAGGCGAGAGAGTCGCACGCACGCGCTTCTCGAGCTCGCGCAAGGTGCGCTTGTGCAAGTTCGCGTCGGGAAGGCGCGAGGGAATGCTGTTGCCGTAGTGGCCCGGTGGCAGCGATGCCTCGGCGCCGAGGTAGTAGTCGAAGTCTTCCTCGCCTTCCCAGTCTTGCTGCAAGGGCGTCTCGGGGGCGTCGGTATCGGGGAGCGAATCTGGATCTTTGCGGGCCATGGTCAGTTCACTCGCGTGCTGTAGCGAAAGGGGGTAACGCTCTCCTGATCGTGGTCCTGATTGACCCCGAGGAAGTCGGCGAGTGTTTGGCGGATGTCGTATTTGGGATAGAAGCCCAGGCGGGTAGCTGCCTTGCTGCCGTCTGCCACGCACAGGTATTGGAGTTGGGCGAGCATGCTGTCGGGGACGGGGCTGGTGCGTGTGGCCCACATGGCTTTGGCGACCAGCTTGGCAAGTGGCCTCGGCATGGGCACAGGAACTCGGCCGAGCAAGGCCAAGAGGGTGGTGTAGGGCAGAACATCTTTGCCGACGATGTTGTATGCGCCGACCGCGCTGTGCTTGATGGCCAGCATGCACGCGCGAATGGCGTCGGCCTCGTGCAGGATCTGCATCAAGGGGTCGTAGCCGGCAACGGTGGGCGTGAGCGGGCGCGAGAGCACGCGGGTGTACATGTTGGTGATGGTCGGCCCGAGAATGGGCGCAAAGCGCAGCGAGCACACCTTGATGTTCTCGTGGTTGCGTGCGAATCGCAGCACCTGTTCCTCGGCGCGAATCTTGTCGTTCACGTAGCGCGAGTTGGTGACGCCACCGAGCTTGGCATCCTCGTTGAGATAGTTTGGATTGCTGGGCTTGGCTCCGTAGACCATGGTGGTCGAGAGCAAGAGGAAGAAGGCGGGCGGGTACTTGGCGCACACGTCGAGCACGTGCATGGTTCCCACATCTTCAAACTCGTGCGCCCAGGCGCTGTCATGAGTGGGCGTGCTGAGGAAGGCGCCATGCACGACCGAACCCGGCTGCTCGACTCGGAATACTTCTGAGAGGTCGGAGCCGGCACTTGGCGAGCTCAGATCGAGGCGGTGGAAGACCAGCTTGTCACTGACGACATCTGGCTCGGCGATATCAATGGCTACCAGTTTGTCGATGCTCGGATCATCGACCAGCTGACTGAGTATTTCCGTGCCCAGAAAGCTGCGGGCGCCGATCACGGCCACGACGCTGGGATTTGACGTGCTGGTTGCGTCGCTCATGTCTGAACTAGGCTAAATCCCGCTGACCAGGTGCGCAAGTCTATACGCGCCACTGACTCATGCTCAGGTCAGGCAGCCGCTGTCACAAGCGCGTGGTAATTCTCCCGTGTGCACAGGCAAATCCAGGTCCTGCCGGATGCTCTCGTCAATCAAATCGCGGCAGGCGAGGTGGTGGAGAGGCCCGCGTCGGTGGTAAAAGAGCTAGTGGAAAACGCGCTCGATGCCGGTGCCAGCCACATCTCCGTCGAGATCGAAGGCGGCGGCATGCGCAGGATTCGCGTCGTCGATGACGGTCAGGGCATGAGCCCGGCGCAGGCCGAGTTGTCACTGCAACGCCACGCCACTTCCAAGCTGAGCGCCATCGATGATCTTTTCGCGCTCGACACCTTTGGCTTTCGAGGGGAGGCCTTGCCATCAATCGCTTCGGTCTCGAAGTTCACCATGACGACGCGCTCTCGTGAGGACGGCTCGGAGGAACAGGTCGGTGCCTGTCGTCTGCACGTGGTTGGCGGGCGCGTGGTCTCGCGTTCAGAAGTCGGGGCGCCCATGGGCACCTGCATCGAAGTCGAGGACCTGCTCTTCAACGTGCCGGCCAGACAAAAGTTCCTCAAGGGCGAGGCCACCGAGACCTCCCACATCACCGACACGCTGAGCAAGCTGGCACTGGCCAATCCAAGCGTTCACTTTCGCCTCAAGAATCGCCAGCGCAGCACCATCAATGCGCCGGCCCACGAGAGCTACGAGGAGCGCGTGCTTGCGGTGATGGGCCCAAGGCTCGGAGAGGGCGCGCACATGGTGGCTGGCGAGTACGGGGGCGTGCGTGTGCGGGCCTTCCTGGCCCGTCCAGAAGTGGCCCAGAGCACCACGCGCGGCCTGCAGCTCTTCGTGTCCCGTCGGCCGATTCGCGATCGCGGCGTGCTCTACGCGGTGCTGCAGGGCTACCAGGAGCTGATACCTCGTGGTCGCTATCCGGTCGCCGTCATCCTCATCGACACGCCCCGAGCCGACGTCGACGTCAATGTGCATCCGCAGAAGCTCGAGGTGCGCTTCTCGGATCCGCAGTTGGTCTACGCGGCCGTGCGCCAGGTGGTGCGAACTGGCGTCGCCGAGGCTCATTGGGCCGAGTCAGAGCTCGGAGCTGACGCGAGCTTCTCGCATCTGCAGGTGCACGCCTCGACGCGACCGCCTTACGGCGCTCAAGCTCTGCAGGCCAGGCAGAGCTTTGCCAACCAGGACAACGGGCAGGCGGCCTCGCCACTGGCACTGCGCTACGCACGTGAGCAGGCCCGCATGATGTTGCCATGGGGCAAGGCCAAGGCGACGCCGCAGCAAGAATCCGCGCCCATCTCGCGATCTGCCGAGGGCTCGGGCCCGGTGCGAGGAACGAGTTTGATCCCAGAGAGCGCCGAGTCAGCCAGGGCGCAGGTGGCGGGGCAGGGCCTCGGCGACGCGCACCCCGAGTTGCGCAGCGGCTTCTTTCGCTCGCTGCGCTATCTGGGCCAGCTCGATCGCACATACCTGCTCTGTGAGGCGGACGGCGAGCTGGTCATGCTCGATCAGCACTCGGCCCACGAGAGGGTCGAATTGGAAAAACTCTTACTTCGCTATCGGGAGAAGAGCATGCCCGTCCAGCGCCTGCTCTTTGCCCAGACCATCGAGTTGAGTGCGGAGCAGGCAGCTGCCGCCGATGCCCACGGCGATCAGCTGGCGACCATGGGCTTTGAACTCGACGACTTTGGCGACAACGCAGGTCGGCAGAGCTACGCCCTCAAGGCGGTACCAGCCGGTCTGCGCACGCAACAGCCCGAAGAACTGGTCCTGACCCTTCTCACCGAGCTAGCCCGCACCGGCTCGGAGCGCGCGATCGACGACAAGATTGAGAGCATGCTGGCCACGGTGGCCTGCCACTCCGTGGTGCGTGCCGGCGATACCTTGAGTGGGCGCGAGGTCGAATCGCTCTTACATGCGATGGACGAGGTCGACTTTCGCGGGCTGGCGCCACACGGTCGTCCCGTGCTCTTGCGCATCGGCGTCGACGAAATCGCCCGCCGCTTCGGGCGTTCCTAAAGGCAGCCCAGATGTCATTGCAAGTGCCCCTCGTGGTCATCGTCGGCCCGACCGCATCAGGCAAGACGGAGCTGTCGTTGCGCATTGCGGAGGCGCTCGGCGCCGAGATTGTTTCCGGCGACTCACAGCAGGTCTACCGGGGCATGGACATCGGCACGGGCAAAGCCAGCGCGGCCGAGCGAGCCCGCGTGCCTCATCACCTCCTCGATGTCGTCGACCCGGATGAAGACATGACGGCGGCGCGCTTCATCGATATGGCCGACGCCGCTATTGCCGACATCGCTGGGCGCGGCCTGCCGGTCGTCGTCGCCGGCGGCACCATGCTCTACCTGCGCGCTCTCATCGAGGGCCTCTTCGAAGGTCCGGCCGCCGACCCGGGCATTCGCAACGAGCTCTCCGAGCGAGCCGATGCAGAAGGCAGTC
>JAHEAK010000846.1 GCA_024642805.1 Kofleriaceae bacterium
GCACGGTGCTGATCGCGCGCACGCCGTTGCCGAGCTCGCCCACCGGGACCGCCGGCACGCCGTCGACGGTATTGCCGTCGTCACACTGCTCGCCGGTATCGACGACCCCGTCACCACAGCTGGCAGCCAGGCAGCTCTTGCGGCAGCCGTCAGGCTCCGAATCCGAGTTGGCGCTGCCCCGGTCACACTCCTCAGGACCGTAGAGCTCACCATCGCCGCAGATGGCGTTGGCGTTGGCGACCACGCAGAAGTCATCGATGGTCCAACCGCCCATCTCAAGACCACCGTCGCTGTTGATTTCGTACTTCAGCTGAACAGCGCCATTGCGAACCGAGCCCGTCAGGCCGACATCGTGAAAGCGCCACTCGCGATCCATGTGGTGCACCGTGCTGCTGGAGTCGGAATCGGAGTTGAAGTTGCTCCACATGGGCAGGTCGTTGGAATAGATGGTGGCCTGATCGAAGAATCCATCCTCGACGTTGAGCCAGCGGCGGTACTGCACTCGCACATCGCTGTAGTTGCCGACCTCGATCGTCGGCGACAAGAGGAAGTTGGTCTTCTGCGCTTGATAGAGGCCATTGAAGTCGGCGCCGCCCAGGTCATTGCCGATCACGTTTTCACCGGAGTAGGCCTCGTAGGGATCGCCGGCGGAGGGCTCGGCCAGGGATGGTCCCCAAGCCCAGTCGTCGGCGCCGTCGCTGACTTCACCCGCTGACAGGCCATGGGTCCAGCCCTCGTCGAAGGGATTGCTCTCAAAGTCGGTGCAGTAGAGCTCGACGATCTCACCGACGTAGAACTCGTAGCGCGGATCGGCGGCGTTATCGGGAAAGCGCTTTTCGGTGCCATCGGCGAAGGTAACAGCCACCTTGTACAGCACGACCTCGCCGTCCTTGGCCGCCGGAATCGTTCCACGATAGACCTCGTCGATGGCGCTCATTTCTTGTTCGCCGCCCGTTGCCGGGTCACTGCGCAGTTGCCAGTCGATGCTCGCGCTGGCGATTTGGTCGCCAGGGCACTGGGCCGATAGGCCTTTGACGGTCAGCTCGATGTCGTAGCCCTCTTGATCGGGCGAGACCACACTGAGGTTGCCGGCTTCCGCGTCGATGAGGCGCAAGCCGTGCAGTCCGAAGGCGGCATTGATGTCGCAGAGGTTGGGCGTGCCATTGGCCAGGTTGCCATCGTCGTCGTCCTCGACGAGGACCTCGACGTAGGTCGCGGGAATGTTGGCTGCGCGCTGCAGCGTGGCATAGAAGAGGCGGTCGGTGAGAGTGCGGCCAATCGTGTCACCGTGCTTGGCGATGAGAAGTTTTCGTAGATCCCACATCGTGCCGGCGAAGATGATGCCGGTGAAGTGAATCTCGCCGACATCATCGGGCCAGCTGTTCTCGTGATCGTCGGGATCGATGTGGCGAAGCGGTGCCTCACTCTTGAAGAAGCCAATGCCCATGGCTGGATCCTCGGTGATGGTGGCCGCAAAGAAATCGCTCAGTCCCTCACTCATGGCGCCATCGAAAGCACCAACGCCGTCGATGATCGAGTGCGAGTGCAAGGAGTGGCCAAACTCGTGATACACGACGTCGGCGAGCCGGGCGGTGTTGGCGCACTGGCTGGATTCGAGAAAAAAGTTGATGGCATTGCCATCGCTGAAAGCATTGCAGGCGTCGTCGATGTTGACGTTGACGGGCAGCTTGGTGTCGAGCCAGGACAGCTCTGGGTTCAGCTCGCGGCCCTTGTCCTTGGCGATCCGCGCGTGGATGAAGGAGCTAAGCTGCGCGTCGAGCTCCTGATCGCTCTCGCTCCAGACCTGGGTTGCGTTAGGCGCGACCGAGAAGGTGACACCGGCCGAGCCGCCAGCGTCATTGAGAACCTGAACGAGCGGCCCCTCCACGCTGAGCTCAACGCTGGCCGTGTTATTGCCCCCCCAGCTGATGCCGCCCGTCTCCGATGTGGTTTGCGCGGCTCCGTTGACCAGCACGGAGAGTCCTCGAGCGGGCTGCTCGCCGCGACCGCTGAGTGGATCGCGCACGGGCACATCGAAGGCGACGCTGGCGTCGGCGAAGTGCAGGACTTGCTCGCGCGCAATGGGCTGGCCGGAAAATGCATCGAGATAGACACGCCACTTGCCGAGCGGCTGTTTGCCATCGACGACCACGGCCATGACCGTGTGGTACTCGACCTTGCCCGAGCCGATGATGGGCAATACGAAGGGACCTTCGTTGCCAGTGACCGCAGCGCCCTTGGCGCTGTCGCTGAGGATCCAGCTTCGCGCGCGCGCGCTGAGAGTGGCGCTGTCGACGGT
>JAHEAK010000203.1:0-1675 GCA_024642805.1 Kofleriaceae bacterium
ACGACAACAGGCTGCAGCTGGGAGTGCAAGGCCGGCGGTAACAATTCGCGAAAACGCCGCTAACTCGCTCAAATCGGTCGATTTGGGTAAGGCGAGTGACCTATTTGGCGACGAAGGAATCGTGGCGTTCCGTACCAAAGATTGCCGGCAAAAAAACGTCGAACGCGGCGAGCGCCACTTGCCATCTCGCCAACGAAGTGCGAAGCAAACGGCAATTCCGTTAACTGAGAGTGGGAAACCAGCATGACAACCAGTAATCCAAAGCAAGTTACCCCCGCCAAGGGCAAGCTCGGCGTCCTCCTTCCCGGTATGGGTGCCGTGGCGACCACCTTCATCGCCGGTGTCTACGCGGTTCGCAAAGGCATTGCACAACCGGTCGGCTCGCTCTGCGAGATGGGCACCATCCGCCTTGGCAAGCGCACCGATAACAACGTTCCCAAGATTCGCGATTACGTCTCGCTGGCAACCCTCGACGATCTGGTTTTCGGCGGCTGGGACCTCTTCGAGGACAACTGCTACCAGGCCGCACTCGAAGCCGGCGTTCTCAACAAAGATCTGGTCGAGAGCCTCAAGGACGAGCTGTCGGCCATCAGCCCGATGCCCGCCGTCTTCGACCCCGACTACGTCAAGCGTTTGCGCGGCGAGCACGTCAAGACTGGCACCTCGAAGATGCACCTTGCCGAGCAGCTGATGGAAGACATCGAGCGCTTCAAGAAGGAAAATGCTTGTGACCGCCTGGTCGCCGTCTGGTGCGGATCCACCGAGGTCTACCGCGAGCCCACCGCCGTGCACGCCACTCTCAAGGCCTTCGAAGAAGGCTTGCGCAACAGCGATGACGAGATTGCACCTTCGCAGATCTACGCCTACGCCTGCATCAAGCTCGGCGTGCCCTACTGCAACGGCGCCCCCAACATGAGCGTCGACATCGGCGCCATCCAAGAGCTGGCTCGCGAGACCCGCACGCCCATCGCCGGCAAGGACTTCAAGACCGGTCAAACGCTCATGAAGACCATCCTAGCTCCAGGCTTCAAGGCGCGCATGCTCGGCATCAAGGGCTGGTTCAGCACCAACATCCTCGGCAACCGCGATGGCGAGGTCCTCGACGATCCTGGCTCCTTCAAGTCCAAGGAGATTTCCAAGCTCAGCGTGCTCGAGTCGGTCCTGCAACCAGACAAATACCCAGAGCTGTACGGCGACCTGTATCACAAGGTTCGCATCAACTACTACCCACCGCACGGCGACAACAAAGAGGGCTGGGACAACATCGACATCTTCGGTTGGCTCGGCTATCCGATGCAGATCAAGGTCGACTTCCTCTGCCGTGACTCCATCCTCGCCGCGCCGATCGTGCTCGACCTCGCGCTGTTCATGGACCTCGCCGCCCGCGCCGGGGAGTCCGGTGTGCAGGAGTGGCTGAGCTTCTATCTCAAGGCGCCCCAGGCTGCCGGCGAGACCGGCGCCGAGCACGACCTGTTCATCCAGCAGACCAAGCTCAAGAACACGCTGCGCGAGTGGATGGGCGAGCAGCCCGTCACCCACTCCGAAGCGGGCTGAGCGGGCGGCGCGGCTACTCGAGCCCGTCGAACGCCGGCGGGTACACGACGGTGCCCCGCAGGCTCGGGTCGTGGAGGTCGTACCGGCGTAACGGGGCCACCTGCGCAGCCTCGGGCGGCGC
>JAHEAK010000203.1:1685-8373 GCA_024642805.1 Kofleriaceae bacterium
CGACATCTTCGGTTGGCTCGGTTATCCGATGCAGATCAAGATCGACTTCTTGTGCCGCGACTCGATCTTGGCCGCGCCACTGGTGCTCGACCTGGTGCTATTCAGCGACTACGCCAAGCGCGCCAACATGCGCGGCACCCAGGAGTGGCTGTCCTTCTACTTTAAGAGCCCAATGACCGCCCAGGGCCTGTACCCAGAGCACGATCTCTTCATTCAGCTGATGAAGCTGAAGAACACGCTGCGCTTCCACAACGGTGACGATCTGATCACCCACCTGGGCAACGAGTACTACGATTGAGATAGAGCGGATGCCGGGTTGTAAGGCAGCGGTTGTCATGTGCGCCGAGCACGCCGATACCCATCGGCGTGTCTTGGGGCTGAGGGTGGGCGAGCGCCTGCTGCTGGCCCTGTCTTTCGCCGGCATCGAAGAAGTGAGCTTTGTGGGCCCAGGCCAGCGGCCCAACTGTGCGCGGGCCAAGCTGCGTGTCGTCCATGCCGACGAGCTGGCGAGCGAGCAGCGCTATCTGCTAGTGGCCTCCGATGCCATCTTCGATCGCGGACTGCTAAAGCAAACGTCGCTTCCCGCGGATGCGCCGCTGCGCTACCTCAGCGGTGCCGAGCTGCACGCCGCTGTCGAAGACATCGACAGCCTCGACAACAGTCTTGGCGCCGGCGAGGCCACAAGTGGCCAGGGCTTTGCGCTGCGCGTCACCGGCAAGCGCACCGCCAAGGCAGCTGAGCGCGCGCTCCTCTTGTCGCTGCGCAAGCCCATCGACGGCTTCGTCTCGACCCACCTCAATCGCTACGTCTCGCTCTTCTGCACCCGCTACCTGGTCAAGACCGGTCTGCCGCCGAACTTCTTCACCTTCATCTTCATGATGATCGGACTTGGTGCGGCCGTGTTTGCGACCCAGGCCGAGTACGCCTGGTCGCTGGTCATGGCGGGTCTGCTCTTTCAAGCGCAATCCATCCTCGATGGTTGCGATGGCGAGATGGCCAGGCTCACCTACCAGTTCTCGCGACGCGGCCAATGGCTCGACTCCATCGGCGACGACCTGACCAACTACTCGGTGTGTTTCGGCCTGGCTATCGGACAAGCCCGAGTCCTCGATCAGCCGATTCTCTACTGGCTGGGCGGCGGCGTTCTGGCCTTGCAGGTGGTCACCAGCTTGATCCTCTACCGGCGCATGTTGCTCCTGGGCACCGGCGACCTCTTGGCCATCCCGGATATGGTTCGCACCGAGCGGCCCCAGGGCGCGATGGGCGTCATAAGCGATGTCATCAGTATTCTTCTTAAACGCGACACCTTCATCTTCTTGCTGGCTCTGCTGATCATTGCCCAGCAACCCGCCCTCGCCTTCTACTGTTACGGCATTGGCACCTTGCCTATGGCCATCGGGGTCATGCTCAACGACTACCGCATCGCCCGCGCCAACCGCGCCTCCCACGAGCCCGCCAGCGCCTAGCGCGAGGCTGGTGGCCCTGCCACGCGAGGCCAGCGGAGCCAAACGCGAGGCCTAGCGTGAGCGCGAGGACCGGGCACCAGCAATGCGCGCGCTCCTCATCGAGGCCAGCCCGAGCTCAGTGGCCGCTTGGCGTGGAGTCCTTGATGGCCCGCTTGCGCCCGATTGGGATCCCTGCCACTAGCGGCAAGCTCACATACTCGACCGCCAAGAAACTGCTCAGTACCGCCGCCAAGCGCAGGGGCGCTCTCACCTCGCCCAACACGAGATGCACACCGAGCGCGACAACACCCGCGATGGCGATGGCAAGTGGTATTCGAATGACCCGACGCAGGTAGTCCAGAGGCTTCATCCCGCTGAGTCGAAATACCATGATCATGAGCATGGCAAAGGCGATGGGATAGGCCAGCGCCCAGGCCAGCGCCACCGAGCGATACCCCATCTCGTCGCCGAAGGCATAGGCAAAGCCAAAGAAGGCATAGCTGAGCACCAGGGCCGCCACGGTCTGGTAGCGAGCGCTCAGATCGGGGCGACCCAGACCATCGAGGAGGGGCGGCCCGATGTGGCTGAGGGCGCGCAAGAGACCCACGCAAGCCAAAAGGCGCGCCGCGTTGGCCGCGCTGCGATACTGCTCGCGGAAGATGATCTCGAGCAGATCCTCGGAGGACACCAAGATGATGGCGACCAGTGAGAAGACCACAATGAGGTTTTGCTTGGTGAAGGTCACGAAGAGATCCATGACGGCACCGAGGTCGTGCTTGACCTTGGAGAAGGCGGGAAAGGCAACCGCCACCACGACGCCCGAGACAAAGCGAATCGGCTCGAGCACAAGCTCATAGGCGGCGCGATACAGACCAACGGCCGCCGAGCCAAAGAAGATGTTGACCACCTGGTAGTCGAGGTTGGAGTAGAGCTGGAAGAGCAACTCGCCCAGGCCCGAGCGAGCACCGAAGATGACATCATCCTTGGCGGCGCGCGGCTGAAACACGAAGGCAGGACGCCAGCGCTGTACCGACATAAAGCCCACGCAGAAGACCAGGGAGCGAGCCAGGTGGCCGACCACAAAACACCAGACGCCAAAACCGGTAGCCGCAAAGCCGACCTTGGCGACGAAGTCAGCGAGGTTGGCGACGATACGCACCAATGAAATTTCGCGAAAGCGCAGCTCTCGTTTGAGTTTCGCGTGGTGCACCGCGTAGCCAGCGCGCAACACGAGATTGATGCCAAAGACCTTGAAGAGATCTTCGATGATGGCCTGGTGGTGAAGCTCGGCAAAGATCGGCGCGAGCGCGAACACCCCGGCATAGAAGATCAGACCCAAGAGGATGTTGAGCCAAAATAGGGTCGAGAGCTGCTCGTTGGTGTGTTCGGGCCGCTGAATGATCGCCGCTGAGAGCCCGAGCTCGGCGGCCAGTTCCAGGGCGCCAAAGAGGGTGACCACCACGGTGGCGATGCCGTAGAGCTCGGCGCTCACCCAGAACTTCAGGATCAGGACCAGAGCGAGGATGTCGAGGACGGCGACCGCGGAGCTGGCGACGCCGACCCAGGCCATGCGCTTGCCAACCGTCGATTTGACCTCTTCGACCTCCACGGCCGCCAGCCTATCTGATTTCCGCAGGCCGTAGACCCACCGGGCAATACCAACTAGCATGCGCGGGCCGATGCACCTTGCCCTGGTATCCACCTACCCGCCGACCAAGTGCGGCATTGCAAACTACTCACAGAACCTGGTCGGGGCGCTGCGCGCTGCGGGCGTGAAGGTCACCGTACTTGCGGAAAAACTAGCTGGCAGCGCTGACGATGGTGAGATTTTGCGCTGCTGGAGTCGGCGCGAAAATTGGGTCGCTGCGATTGCCGAAGAGCTGCGCTCGCTCAAGCCCGACCTGGTGCACCTGCAACACGAGGAAGCCATCCTTGGGCAAGACGCTCGACTGCCTGCCCTCTTGGCTCACATTCGCGCGCAGGGCATCGCCAGCGCCGTGACCCTGCACAGCGTCTATGCCGGTGCCCTTGGCATTCCCGGCATCCGCTACTCAGGACGTGGCTTTCAGCGCGCGCTCGGCGGCAGCGCCGATCGCATCATCGTTCACCAGATCGACGGCTGTCAGGATCAGCTCATCGCCCAGGGCATCCCCGCGGAAAAAATTTCTGTCATCCCGCACGGCACCAACATGCTGAGCCTCAAGGACAAGCGAGCGGCGCGCGAAGAGCTCGGCATTGCGCAAGACGCCGCCCTGCTGCTGGCCATCGGCTTCATCCACAAGAAGAAGGGCTTGCACACTCTGGTGCGCGCGCTGCCGCAAGTGCGCACCAAGGTCGCCAATGCGCACCTGCTGGTCGCTGGCAGCTTTCGCGAGCGACCTTGGGACATCCTGTACAACCGAGAGCTTCGCGCTCGCATCGCGCCCGCCGTGCGCGAGGGTTCCATCGATCTGCGCGAAGAGTTCCACAGCAAAGACACCATGGACACCATGCTGGCCGCTGCCGATGTGCTGGCCCTGCCCTATCAGCAGCGCTACGGCTCAGCGAGCGGCATCTTGCACATGGCCCTGGGCGCGGGCGTACCCGTCTTGTGCGCTGACGGCTATAAGTTTGCCGAGGCCAAGCGCGCCTGGAGTGGTGAGCACCCGAGCCTCTTTCCTCCGCCCGAAGATCCCACGGCCTGGGCCAGCGCCATCAGCGAGGTCCTTGGCAATCCCGAGCTGCGAGCAGAGCTTGCCGACAAGTCGCGAAGCCTGGGCCAGGAAACCTCGTGGGCGCGCGTCGCCCAGCAGCACATCGAGAGCTTCGAAGCCGCGCGCGCGCGCTGAGCTCATGTCTCAGGCAAACGCGCGGAGTCGGCAGCCAACCACTCCGCACGCCGCAGCCGATACAAGAGATGTCGGCGCAGCGCATGACCTTCGGCCAGAGCCGGATGATCAAAATCGTCACGCACATCCCGATGCATGCCGATCTTCTGCATCACACGTTGGGAAGGCAGATTTCCCAGCGAGGTCATCGATACGATCTCGTCGAGCTGTGCCTGCTCGAAGGCAAAGCGCAGCACCTCGCGCGCGCCCTCGCCCGCAAAGCCTTGGCCCCAGTGCGCGGCAGCCAGCCGCCAACCGATTTCCACGCAGGGCGTGAAATGCGCCTCGAAGCGGGGCCTTAGCAGCCCAATGAAGCCGATGAAGGCAGCCGTGTCTTTGCGCTCCACCGCCCACAGGCCGTAGCCTTCCTCGGCCAGTCGCTCGCGGATTCGCTCGACCATGGCGTCGCTCTCGCTGCGAGACAAGGTTGAGGGGAAGTGGCGCATGACCTCGGGGTCGGCGTTGAGCGCGGCGAAGGGCGCAAGATCCTCATCGCGCCAGTCGCGCAGAAGAAGTCGCTCGCTGACCAAGCCGTGCTCAGCGCGCGGCACCGGCCGCCTTGCGGGCCCGCATCCACATGAGAAAGCCGGGCACGAGCAAGAGCGCCGCCGATAGACAGGCCAGCTCACCGAGCATGGCCGCCAGACCGAAGGATCGTATGCCGGCGTTCTCCGAGAGCAAGAGTGAGCCGTAGCCGATGATGGTGGTGAGCGAGCACAGCACCACGGCGCCGCCCGTGCTACCGAGCAGATTGGCGGCCCCTTTCTCACCCTCCTGGCGATCGCGCACGGCCAGGTTCACGGAGTAGTCGATGCCGATGCCAATCGTAATCGGCAGCGCGACCAGATCTAAGAAGTTTACCTTGAGGCCAAAGAGGAAGCACAGGCCGATCATGCCCAGGATGCCGCCTAGCCCAGCCACGAGAGTGACCAGCGCATGCCGACCGAGCCCCACCAGGAGCAAGATACACAGCACCGCACCAGCCACGGCCACCGCCGAGGCTTTGGGCCCATCACCGACCATGGAATCGACGATGTCGGCAATGACGAAGCTCTGCCCGCCCACCAGGGTGTTGGCTGGTAGCTTCAGGCCGCGCACACCATCAGCCAGTGCCAGGCGATCGTCGACACTCCAGGACTTGAAGCGCTCGGAGCCGGCGACCAGGATCACCTTGCCGATGCTGCCGTCCTTCTCCACGAAGGGCCAGCTCAGCTCGGCGGGCACATCTTCGAAGCGAACCTTGCGGATCTGATCGGGCGGCCGAATGCGCTCGGCCGTGCGCTTGTCCTCGGGATCGAGTCCCGACTGCTTGGCTTCATCGGTGAGGCGGCGCAGCTCGCCGAGCAACTCGATTTTCTCGTCTTGCGCGTCGGGAATCAGATCGCTCAAATTGGCGACGGACTTGATCAGAGTCTTGGGAGCGGCGCGCAGGATCTCGGTGACCGCCGGTACCTTGGAGACCTCATCGACGGCCACCACGAAGCGCGAGGTGAGGCCCGCGCCAAACTTGCGACCGACCGACTCGCGCATGCGCACATCGAGCTTCTTGGTGCCGGTAATTTCCGCGCTCTCGGATCGCAGGTTGCGCCAGTCGCGCTCGAAGGGATCGTCTAGCACAAAGAGCGTGGTCAAGATGGCGGAAGCCACGAAGAGGAGCACGCCGCCAACAAGGAAGACACGCGGCTTCGAAGGCGCGAGCTTGGTGAGCAAGCGATCGAGAAAGGGCATGGGCTTGGGCGAGAGGCGTCCCCAACGGTTCAACACGCACAGGCCGGCCGGCAGCACCGTGAAGGCCGAGAGCCAGCTGAGCACCATGCCGATCGAGCCGACGATGCCGAAGTGGCGAAAGCCGCGAAACTCGGTGACGGCCAGCGCACCGTAGGCCACGCCAGCGGTAACAGCCGCGGTCAGCGTGCCGCGAGCGGCGCCGCGAATGGCCGCTGCCAGCGCGCTCAGGGCCTCCTGGCCAGTCCGACACTCCTCAAAGTAACGCGAGAGCAAGATGAGACCGGAGTTGATGCCATTGCCAGCGACGATGGCGATCAAGAAAGCCGACATGACGTTGAGATGGCCGATTAGCAGATAGGTCAACGCAAAGGTCGCCGCCACCGCCACGAGCAAGGACCACAGCGATGCAGCCACTGCTAGAGGCGCGCGGAAATAAGCCAGCAGGAGCGAGGCTATGAGCAGTGCGGTGATCACCGAGGCAACCACGATGCCGCGCATGATCGACTGATCCTCGTAGTACGCGGCGATCACATCACCGGTGATGCCAATCTTCACATCGGGAAAGGCCTGCTCCGCTTGCCCGGCAATGCCCTGGAGGGCGTGCAAGATGCGCTTGCCGCGCCCGAAGTCGGTACTGGGCGTGGTGGT